>DMZZ01000325.1:0-4169 GCA_003484805.1 Comamonadaceae bacterium
CCCCTGAGCGCCGCTCCGGGGCCGCGCAGCCCTGCGCGCGGCCGCCATCCTGCGGCCAGCGGCCAGCAAGATGCAGCACACCTCGATACACTACATATAGTGTTTGACACAGCAACTCAACTGTACCTATAGTGTGCAATTGATCGACATCAATCGCACCTTCAGACACCCGGCCCCCCTGACAACCTGCCCGGCACGATTTCCCGACCACACCAAGAGGACGCCATGCACGCCACCGCGAACATCCACACCACGCCCCTCGCGGGCCCCACCATGGCGCCCACCGCGCCCATCGCCCAGCCCACCACTGCGGCCGAGCTATCGCACTACCAGATCATCCGGCGCAACGGTGCCGTGGTGCCATTCGAGCCGCAAAAGATCGCCGTGGCCCTGATGAAGGCCTTTCTGGCCGTGCATGGCACGCAGGGTGCCGCGTCGGCCAGCGTGCGCGAGACGGTGGATGCACTGACGAATGCCGTGGTGCGTGCCCTCATGCGCTCGCGCCCGGCCGGCGGCACCTTCCACATCGAAGACGTCCAGGACCAGGTCGAACTGGGCCTGATGCGCGGCAGCCACCACGAGGTCGCACGCGCCTATGTGCTCTACCGCGAGCGCCGCGCACAGGAACGGGCCCGCCAGCTTGAAACCCAGGCACCACCCACCCCGGCGCTGCATGTAATCGATGCGGGCCAGCGCGTGGTGCTGGACCTGGACCGCCTGCGCGCCCTCATCACATCGGCCTGCGCCGGCCTGGGCGCCGATGTCCCGGCCGAACCCATCGTGCAGGAAACCCTGCGCAACCTCTACGACGGTGTGCCGCTGGAGGAAGTGCACAAGGCGTCCATCCTGGCCGCGCGCACGCTGATCGAGACAGACCCTGACTACACCTATGCCACGGCTCGCCTGCTGCTGCACACCATCGCGCACGAGGTGCTGGGGCATGAGGTGACACCTGCGGAGATGGCNNATCCGCAAGGGCGTCGAGAACCAGTTGCTCGACGAGCGCCTGCTGCAGTTCGACCTGCCACGCCTGGGTGCTGCGCTGAAAGCCGAGCGCGACCTGCAGTTCGACTACCTCGGCCTGCAGACCCTGTACGACCGCTACTTCCTGCATGTGCGCAAGACGCGCATCGAGCTGCCGCAGGTGTTCTTCATGCGCGTGGCCATGGGCCTGGCATTGGGTGAAGTCGACCGCGAAGCGCGCGCCATCGAGTTCTACGAGGTGCTCTCGTCCTTCGACTTCATGTCGAGCACGCCCACGCTGTTCAACAGCGGCACGCTGCGCTCGCAGCTCTCGAGCTGCTACCTGACCACGGTGCCCGACCAGCTCGACGGCATCTACGAGTCGATCAAGGAAAACGCCCTGCTGTCCAAATACGCCGGAGGCCTGGGCAACGACTGGACGCGTGTACGCGCGCTCGGCAGCCACATCAAGGGTACGAACGGTGAATCGCAGGGCGTGGTGCCCTTCCTCAAGGTGGTCAACGACACCGCCGTCGCGGTGAACCAGGGCGGCAAGCGCAAGGGCGCCGTCTGCGCCTACCTGGAAACCTGGCACCTCGACATCGAGGAGTTCCTGGAGTTGCGCAAGAACACCGGCGACGACCGCCGCCGCACACACGACATGAATACGGCCCACTGGATTCCTGACCTGTTCATGAAGCGCGTCATGGAAAAAGGCGAGTGGACCCTGTTCTCGCCCTCCGACGTGCCCGACCTGCATGACCTGTTCGGCGCCGACTTCGAAACAGCCTACGTCACCTACGAAGAGAAAGCGCGGCGCGGCGAGATTCGCCCCAGCAAGACCGTGCAGGCCACCGACCTATGGCGCAAGATGCTGACCATGCTGTTCGAGACAGGCCACCCCTGGATCACGTTCAAGGATGCCTGCAATGTGCGATCGCCACAGCAGCATGCAGGCGTGGTGCATTCCAGCAACCTGTGCACCGAGATCACGCTCAACACCAGCGACCAGGAAACCGCCGTCTGCAACCTGGGCTCCATCAACCTGCGCCAGCACCTGAAAAATGGCGGTATCGACCATGAGAAGCTGCAGCGCACGGTCACCGTCGCGATGCGCATGCTCGACAACGTCATCGACATCAACTACTACGCCGTGAAGAAGGCGCGCGACGCCAACCTGCGCCACCGCCCGGTGGGCCTGGGTCTCATGGCTTTCCAGGATGCACTGTACGAACTGCGCATTCCCTACGCCTCGCAGGAAGCCGTGGAGTTTGCCGACCGCTCGATGGAAGCCATCTGCTACTACGCCTACTGGGCCTCCACCGATCTGGCCGCCGAGCGTGGTCGCTATTCCAGCTACCGCGGCTCGCTGTGGGACCAGGGGCTGCTCCCGCACGACACGATCGACAAGCTGGCCCAGGCGCGCGGCGGGTATGTGGAGGTGGAGCGCTCGGCCACCCTCGACTGGGACGCGCTGCGCGGCAAGATCGCTCGCGACGGCATGCGCAACTCGAATTGCGTGGCCATCGCACCCACGGCCACCATCTCCAACATCATCGGCGTGGACGCGTCCATCGAGCCGAGCTTCGGCAACCTCTCGGTCAAGTCCAACCTGTCGGGCGAGTTCACCGTGATCAACCACTACCTGGTGCGGGACCTCAAGCGCCTGGGCCTGTGGGACGACGTGATGGTCATGGATCTCAAGCATTTCAAGGGCTCATTGTTCGCCATCGATCGCGTGCCGCAGGACACCAAGGCGCTGTACGCCACGGCGTTCGAGGTCGAGCCGCGCTGGCTGGTCGAGGCTGCGGCGCGGCGCCAGAAGTGGATCGACCAGGCGCAGAGCCTCAACATCTACATGGCGGGCGCCTCCGGCAAGAAGCTCGACGAGACTTACAAACTCGCCTGGGTGCGGGGCCTCAAGACCACCTACTACCTGCGCACGCAAAGCGCCACGCATGTCGAGATGAGCACGGTGAACACACGCCAGCTCAACGCCGTATCGTCCGAGCACGGTGGCGGCGCAATGGCCGCACCAACGGCATCGCAAGGCGATGCGACGGACAGCGTGCCAGCCACTGACATGCGCTTCTGCGCCATCGACGATCCATCGTGTGAAGCCTGTCAGTAAATCTGCGCGCGAGGCGCGCTGAAAAAGCGGCCTCGCATGTGTATTCAAGCAACAAAAATTCGCAGCGCAGTGCGCAAGCGCTTTTCATTTTGCAGCGCTGCTTCCATAATCCGAACACTGGAAAAACCATGCTGACCTGGGACGAAGAAGTCACCTCCACATCGCAAACATCATTCGACGGCGGTCTGCAAAAAAACCGCTCGGTGGAATCGGCGCCGCCATCTTTCCCTCTTTCCGGTTTTCTGCCCCCCTCTTCTGCGACGCTCGCCACCCCTCACCCCATAGCTCCCGATTCAGGAGCAGCCCGCCAGCACCGCGTCAATGCTGCCGACAAGCGCATCATCAACGGCAAGACCGACGTCAACCAGCTCGTGCCGTTCAAGTACAAATGGGCCTGGGAAAAATACCTCGCCACCTGCGCCAACCACTGGATGCCGCAGGAGGTGAACATGACGCGCGACATCGCGCTGTGGAAAGACCCGCACGGTCTGACCGAAGATGAGCGCCGCATCATCAAGCGCAACCTTGGTTTCTTCGTCACCGCCGACTCGCTGGCCGCCAACAACATCGTGCTGGGCACCTACCGCCACATCACCGCGCCCGAGTGCCGCCAGTTCCTGTTGCGTCAGGCGTTCGAGGAAGCCATCCACACGCACGCCTACCAGTACATCGTCGAGTCGCTCGGTCTCGATGAAGGTGAGATCTTCAACGCCTACAACGAAGTCCAGTCCATCCGCGACAAGGACCAGTTCCTGATCCCGTTCATCGAAGCGATCATGGATCCGGCCTTCCACACCGGCACGCCCGAGAACGACCAGACGCTGCTCAAGTCGCTGATCGTCTTCGCCTGTCTGATGGAGGGCCTGTTCTTCTACGTGGGGTTCACGCAGATCCTGGCCCTGGGCCGGCAGAACAAGATGACCGGTGCCGCCGAGCAGTACCAGTACATCCTGCGCGACGAGTCCATGCACTGCAACTTCGGCATCGGCCTGATCAACCAGCTGAAGCTCGAAAACCCGCACCTCTGGACCGCGGAATTCAAAGCCGAGATCAACAGCCTTTTCCGGCGAGCCGT
>DMZZ01000327.1:0-2505 GCA_003484805.1 Comamonadaceae bacterium
TCCCCAGCAGGGCCTCCAGCCCCTCGAAAAGCGTGCGTATGTCGGCCAACTGGCTGGCAATGTCGATGTGCCATGGGCTCTTGGCCAGATCGTCAAAACCCGCACGCACCAGCCGCCGTGCCGTCTCCAACACCTGTCGCGCATCAGAGGGATCGACGTTGAGGTGAATCTGGCAGTACGCTTTGGCAATGCGCTGGGAAAGGGCACGAAAGCGGCCGACCCGGTTGATGGCGGTGGCCAGGATGGCAGGGGGCGGCGCGGCGGGTGCCTGCGCCAGAGCCCAAGGGCCGGACTGTGCCAGCAACGTGGCAACGGCAGCCCGCATGAAAAAGGCACGGCGATGGACCCAGGGGCTCCCGGGCGACAAAGTCACAGACATGGTCGAAGGGTCTTGTTGTTGGAATCGGCGTGATTCTGAAATCACCGAAAACCTACGTTCTGACACAAATCAACCGAACAACCATGAATAGAAAATGGTCTTCCCGAGGCGCCAGGCTCCGGGGCCATGCGCAAGCTGTCAGCCGAGCACTTCCTTGAGGGCTGCGTCGTACAGACCGGTGAGACGATCCATCACCTCCAGCAGGCGCTCGCTGGTGGTGCCCACAACCTCCAACCCGCGATCGTCAAGTTTGCGCTGCAGCGCGGCGTCGAAAAAGATCCATTGCGAATCCCCCAGCGCCAGCTCGTTGCGGATGGACGGCGTGGAGATCGGAGCCGCAGCCAGTGCGGACATGGCCTGGCGGAATTCGGCGGCATCGGCTTTCATCTGGTCCTGCGTGCCCTTGCCCTCCAGCTTGGCAGCCACCAGAAAATAATTCTTGGCCAGACGCTGTGACAGCGCCCGCTGGCGGCCGGCCACGTTGACCAGCTTGGCCGTGCCGGTCTTGCCGAACTTCTCGAAAGCCTCGGTCGTGGCTTGAGCAGCCGCCATCATCTTGTCGGACTGGGCCGCGACTGCAGCCACCGACTCCCGCGTGGGCGGCATGACCAGCAACGATTCCAGTGCATCTGCCTGCTTGCGAACGTCGGCCACCATGCCGGTCAGATCGGCAGGCCACTGCACCTTGGCCAGATCTTCAAATCCCGAGTGCACCAGCTGCCGTGCCGTCGTCAGCACCGCACGTGTCTGGTCGGGCAGCACGTTCAGGTAGATCTGGCAATAGGCCTTGGCGATGCGCTGGGACATGGCCCGGAAACGCCCTGTGCGGTTGATGGCCGTCGAAACGGCCAGTTGCGCATGTGCCGAGGTGAGTGCTGGCGCGAGCAGCACAGCCGCCACGGTCTGGATCATGGCGCGGCGGCTGGAATGGCGGCCCAAACGGCAAGCAAGGGGTTTCATGGGTTGGCAGCGTCAGTGAAATGAAACGCCATTCTGACCACTGACCACCCCTGACTTCATGAGGGAAATCAAGAAATCTCATTCCTCGTTCCACATTAACCGCCGCCGGTCGGTCCGTCCTGCAGAGCCAGATGCCCCGATCGGCCCCGGTATTGACGCGCAGCAAGGGAGACCTGCGCCGCAAAAGCCCAAGTGGGGCAGAATCCGTGCATGTCCGAACGCGTCATCCCTCTGGTGGACCACCGCACGGCGGGGCTCAAGGCCCTGCTGCCTGCCCAGCCTTTTGCCCCCACGGGCCTGCTGGCCGACACCCTGGAGCGCCCGCTGCGCGACCTGCGCATCAGCGTCACCGACCGCTGCAACTTCCGCTGCAACTACTGCATGCCCAAGGAGGTGTTCGACAAGGAGCACGCCTATCTGCCGCACAGCGCGCTGCTGAGCTTCGAGGAAATCACCCGACTGGCCCGGCTTTTCCTGGCGCACGGCGTGCGCAAGATCCGTCTCACCGGGGGCGAGCCGCTGCTGCGCCGCAACCTGGAAACCCTGATCGCCCAACTGGCCCGGTTGCGCACGGTGGACGGCACGCCGCCGGACCTGACGCTCACCACCAACGGCTCGCTGCTGGCGCGCAAGGCGCGTGCGCTCAAGGAGGCCGGGCTGAACCGCGTGACCGTGAGCCTTGACGGACTGGACGACGCGGTTTTTCGCAGAATGAACGATGTGGACTTCCCCGTGGCCGCGGTGCTCGAAGGCATTGAGGCGGCGCACGCAGCCGGCCTCTCGCACATCAAGGTCAACATGGTTGTCAAACGCGGCACCAACGACCACGAGATCCTGCCCATGGCGCGGCACTTCCGTGGCACGGGCACCACGCTGCGCTTCATCGAGTACATGGACGTGGGCGCCACCAACGGCTGGCGCATGGACGAGGTGCTGCCGTCGGCCGAGGTGATCGAGCGCCTGCGTGCCGAACTGCCACTGGTGCCCCTTGACCCGGCCGCACCCGGCGAGACCGCCGAGCGATGGGGCCACGCAGATGCACAGGGCCTCCACGACCCTGCGCTGGGCGAGGTTGGCGTGATCAGCAGCGTGACCAAGGCCTTCTGTGGCGACTGCAACCGCGCCCGCCTGTCCACCGAGGGCCAGCTCTACCTGTGCCTGTTTGC
>DMZZ01000186.1:0-2731 GCA_003484805.1 Comamonadaceae bacterium
ACAGCACCTGGCCATGGACATGGATTTCGAAGGGAGCGTTGTAGTTTGACATGATTGAATAGTAATGGTGGTGCCCCGAGCCGGGGTCGAACCGGCACGCCCCTTTGCAGGAAGCGGCGGATTTTAAGTCCGCAGTGTCTACCAATTTCACCATCGGGGCTGCGTCCGGACGGTCCCTGCAATTGATCGCAGCGTACCCCCGGCCACGCGCATGCGCAAGCCATTGCGCATGCTGCGATTTCCCCTTGAACCGCAGAAATGGAAAAGGGAAGCCGAAGCTTCCCTTTCAAAACTGGAGCGGGAAAAGAGTCTCGAACTCTCGACCTCAACCTTGGCAAGGTTGCGCTCTACCAACTGAGCTATTCCCGCATCGACCTGTTCACACCGCTGAATTCTCATCAGTGCTGGCTGGCAAGCCTCATATTATAGTGCATTTTTTCGCACTTTTCCAAAAACTGCCATTTTCTCGATGCATGGCTTTTTGAAAACCAATGTACCGAATGGAGTTTCTGGAGGCGCGGTCCGGAGTCGAACCGGACTAACCGGATTTGCAATCCGGGGCATAACCGCTTTGCTACCGCGCCAGAAAAACCGACCACTTCGACAAAAAAGGGAAGCAACTGCTTCCCTTTTCATGGAAATTGGAGCGGGAAAAGAGTCTCGAACTCTCGACCTCAACCTTGGCAAGGTTGCGCTCTACCAACTGAGCTATTCCCGCATTCACCACAGCCGCACATTCTACAACGTTTGTCCGCGATGACTGAATTGTAGCGCAATTTTTCGGCTGCGGAAGAAAAACCACTCAATGTTTCACGGATTCCGGTGCCGCTGCGGTCACCGACTTCTCGACCGCCGCAGCCGCCACGGCGGCCGCCACCTCCTCATCGGTCAGTGGCACGGGTTTGTGCGTCAGCGCAACTTCAAGCACCTTGTCGATCCACTTGACGGGCACGATCTCCAGGCCGCTTTTGACGTTGTCCGGGATTTCCTGAAGATCCTTGACGTTCTCCTCGGGAATCAGCACGGTCTTGATGCCGCCACGCAGCGCCGCCAGAAGCTTTTCCTTGAGGCCCCCGATGGCGGTGACCTCGCCGCGCAGCGTGATCTCACCGGTCATGGCCACGTCACCGCGCACCGGGATGCCGGTGAGCGCCGACACAAAGGCCGTGACCATGGCCGCACCCGCGCTCGGGCCGTCCTTGGGGGTGGCGCCATCGGGCACATGGATGTGCACATCCTTCTTTTCAAAGGCCTCGTCCTTGATGCCGAGCATGCGTGCACGGCTGCGCACCACGGTGCGCGCGGCCTCGACCGATTCCTTCATCACATCGCCGAGCGAACCGGTGCGCGTGATGACGCCCTTGCCCGGCATGGTGACGGCCTCGATGGTCAGCAGATCGCCGCCCACCTCGGTCCAGGCCAGGCCCACAACCTGGCCCACCTGGTTCTGCTCCTCGGCGCGGCCATAGGTGTACTTGCGCACGCCCAGGTAATCGGGCAGGTTGTCGGCGGTGACGACCACCTGGGGTTCGAGCTTCTTGAGCAGCAGCCCCTTGACCACCTTGCGGCAGATTTTGGACAGCTCGCGTTCGAGCGAACGCACACCGGCTTCGCGCGTGTAGTAGCGCACCATGTCGCGCACGGCCGACTCGGTAATCTGCAGCTCCTCTTCCTTCACGCCATTGTTTTTCAGCTGCTTGGGCAGCAGGTACTTCATGGCGATGTTGGTCTTCTCGTCCTCGGTGTAACCCGACAGGCGGATGACCTCCATGCGGTCGAGCAGCGCCGACGGAATGTTCATCGAGTTCGACGTCGCCACGAACATCACATCCGACAGGTCGAAATCGACCTCGACATAGTGGTCGCCAAAGGTGTGGTTCTGCTCGGGGTCGAGCACTTCCAGCAGCGCGCTGGACGGGTCGCCCCGGAAGTCCTGGCCCAGCTTGTCGATCTCGTCGAGCAGGAACAGCGGGTTGCGCGTACCGATCTTGCCGAGGCTCTGCAACACCTTGCCCGGCATGGCGCCGATGTAGGTGCGGCGGTGGCCCCGAATTTCAGCCTCGTCGCGCATGCCGCCCAGCGCCATGCGCACGTACTTGCGCCCCGTCGCCTTGGCGATGGACTGGCCCAGCGACGTCTTGCCCACCCCCGGTGGGCCGACCAGGCACAGGATGGGCGCCTTCACCTTGTCCACGCGCTGCTGCACCGCAAGGTATTCAAGGATGCGGTCCTTGACCTTGTCGAGGCCGTAATGGTCTTCATTGAGCACCACCTCGGCGTTGCCCAGGTCGTGCTTGATCTTGGTCTTCTTGCTCCAGGGCAGCGAGACCAGTACGTCGATGTAGTTGCGCACCACCGTGGCCTCGGCCGACATGGGCGACATGAGCTTGAGCTTCTTCAGCTCGGCCTCGGCCTTCTTGCGGGCCTCGGCGGGCATCTTGGCGAGCTTGATCTTCTTATCGATCTCTTCGAGGTCCGCACCCTCCTCGCCTTCGCCCAGCTCTTTCTGGATAGCCTTGACCTGCTCGTTCAGGTAGAAGTCGCGCTGGTTTTTCTCCATCTGGCGCTTGACGCGGCCACGGATCTTCTTGTCGACATTGAGGATGTCCACCTCGCGGTCGAGCTGCTCGAACAGGTTTTCCAGCCGTTCCTTGACGTTGGAAAGATCCAGCACCGCCTGCTTGTTCTCCAGCTTGAGCGGCAGGTGTGCAGCAATGGTGTCTGCCAGACG
>DMZZ01000186.1:2825-3724 GCA_003484805.1 Comamonadaceae bacterium
GCGCGCTGCTGGCCTTCGACCAGCACCTTCACGGTACCGTCCGGGAGCTTGAGCATCTGCAGGATGGTGGAGATGCAGCCTACGTCGAACATGTCGTCGACAGAGGGTTCGTCCTTGGCCGCCGCCTTCTGGGCCACCAGCATGATGCGGCGGTCGGCCTCCATGGCCAGCTCCAGCGCCTTGATGCTCTTGGGGCGGCCCACGAACAGCGGAATCACCATGTGGGGGAAAACCACCACATCGCGCAGCGGCAGAAGCGGCAGCGCAACGGGTGTGGGGGGCAAGGGGGTATGTCCGGACATGGAAATCCTCATGAAACTACTGGGAATATGGTCCGCAGACAGTGATTTTCAACCCGGAGTCGTCTCCTGAATTGAACGGCCAGCGCAACCGCGCTGGCGCAAGGGTCGAACGGCAGCGTTTGCCTGAACAAGGGCAACAGGCTTTCAGGCCTTTTTCGCTGCTTCGCGGTACACCAGCAGAGGTGGCTTGCTCTCATCGATGGTGGATTCATCCACCACCACTTTTTCGACATTCGTGGCGTTCGGCAGATCGAACATGGTACCGATCAAGGCCTGCTCCAGGATGGAGCGCAGGCCGCGGGCGCCCGTCTTGCGGGCCAACGCCTTGCGCGCGATGGCCTTGAGTGCAGCCGGGCGGATCTCCAGCTCGGCGCCTTCCATGGCCAGCAGCTTGCTGTACTGCTTGACGAGCGCATTCTTGGGCTCGGTCAGAATCTGCACCAGTGCATCTTCATGCAGCTCGGCCAGCGCCGTCACCACCGGCATGCGGCCCACCAGCTCGGGAATCAGGCCGAACTTGATCAGATCTTCAGGTTCAATCTCCTGGAACACGTCCGACAGCGAGCGCTGCTTCTTGCTCTTGACGGCAGCACCAAA
>DMZZ01000186.1:3856-7560 GCA_003484805.1 Comamonadaceae bacterium
TCTTGTCGATCTCATCGATGTAGACGATGCCGCGCTGGGCACGCTCGACTTCGTAATTGCAGCTTTGCAGCAGTTTCTGGACGATGTTCTCCACGTCCTCTCCCACGTAACCCGCCTCGGTCAGCGTGGTGGCGTCGGCCATCACGAACGGCACATCCAGCATGCGTGCAAGCGTCTGTGCCAGCAGCGTCTTGCCCGAGCCCGTGGGGCCGATGAGCAGGATGTTGCTCTTGGACAGCTCCACATCGTCCTTGCCCGCCTTGTCCTTGTGGCGCAGCCGCTTGTAGTGGTTGTACACCGCCACGGCCAGGGTGCGCTTGGCGACCTCCTGGCCGATGACGTAGTTGTCCAGGTTGGCCTTGATCTCGGTCGGCGTGGGCAGATCGCTGCGCGCCTCGCGGCCCAGTTCACCCGAGGGAAGCTCGTCCCGGATGACTTCATTGCACAGGTCAATGCACTCGTCGCAGATAAAGACCGACGGACCGGCGATCAGCTTCTTCACCTCGTGCTGGCTTTTGCCGCAAAACGAGCAGTAAAGGGTTTTTTCGCTGGAAGAGCCTTTTTTCTCGGCCATGGGGGGCTGTGCCTTGTGTTACTTGAATCGTTGTCGGGATGATAACCAAACGGAGACGGGACGAAAGGGCGCTCATCCGGTGGAAAAGCGTCCCGTTTCCCGCCACTGTACCGCTCAGGGGCGCTTGGCGATCACCTGGTCGATGATGCCGTAGTCCTTGGCCTCATCGGCGGTCATGAAGTAGTCGCGCTCGGTGTCGCGCTGGACCTTTTCCAGCGACTGGCCCGTGCGCTCGGCCAGGATGCGGTTCATCTGGTCTTTGGTGCGCAGGATGTCACGGGCATGGATCTCGATGTCGGTCGCCTGGCCGCGCGCGCCACCCAGCACCTGGTGGATCATGACCTTGGAATTGGGCAGCGAGAACCGCTTGCCCTTGGCCCCTGCGGCCAGCAGGAAGGCGCCCATGCTGGCAGCGAAGCCGCAGCACAGGGTGGACACATCGGGCTTGATGAACTGCATGGTGTCATAGATCGCCATGCCTGCCGTGACGCTGCCGCCGGGGGAGTTGATGTAGAAAGAGATGTCCTTGTCCGGGTTTTCGCTTTCCAGGAACAGCAGCTGCGCCACCACCAGGTTGGCCGTCTGGTCGTTGACCTCGCCCACCAGGAAGATCACGCGCTCCTTGAGCAGGCGCGAATAGATATCGTACGAACGCTCGCCGCGGCCCGATTGCTCGATGACCATCGGGATCATGCCCAAGGCTTGTGTTTCCAGTGCACTCATGTTTTCTCCAGTCAGGCGGGTACTGTACCCAGAAATGAATTGGGGCTTGTGAACGCGGTCACAAGCCCCCAAAAGGTGTCATGCACCGTCACGGGTCGCAAAAAAGCACCCCGTGCGCGGGCAGAATCAGCCCTGACCGCCCATCAGTTCGTCGAAGGACACGGCCTTGTTGGTCACCTTGGCCTGGCCCAGCACAAACTCGGCCACATTGCTTTCGATCACCACGGCCTCGACTTCGGCCAGACGCTGGCGGTCGCCAAAGTACCAGCGCACCACGTCTTCGGGCTTCTCGTAGCTGGCGGCCAGCTCGTCGATGTGGGCCTTGAGCTGCTCGGGCTTGGCCTGCAGGTTGTTGGCGCGCACCAGTTCGGCCACCACCAGGCCCAGGCGCACACGGCGCTCGGCCTGTGCGCGGAAGATGTCGTCGGGGATCTCGGCCTTGTCGGCATCCTTCACGCCGCGCTGCTTCAGGTCGGCGCGTGCGCCTTCCTTCAGGCGATCGATCTCGGCCTGCACGCTGGCGTTGGGCAGGTCGAGTTCGGCCTTGGCCAGCAGGGCTTCCATCACGGCCGCCTTGTTGCGGGCCAGCAGGCGGAACTTGACTTCGCGCTCGAGGTTGGTCTTGATGTCGGCACGCAGGCCGGCCACGGTGCCGTCGGCAATGCCCAGCGACTTGGCCAAAGCGTCGTTCACTTCGGGCAGGTTCGCGGCTTCGATCTTCTTCACGGTCACGAGGAAGTCGGCGGTCTTACCGGCCACATCCTTGCCGTGGTAGTCCTCGGGGAAGGCCAGCGGGAAGGTCTTGCTCTCGCCCACCTTCATGCCACGCACGGCATCTTCGAATTCCTTGAGCATCTGGCCTTCGCCGACCAGGAACTGGAAGTCTTCGGCCTTGCCGCCCTGGAACACTTCACCGTCGAGCTTGCCTTCGAAGTCCACGGTCACGCGGTCGCCGTCCTGGGCGGCGGCGTCCATGGCGCGCTGGGCAAAGGTGCGGCGCTGCTTGCGCAGGATGTCGAGGGTCTTGTCGATGGCGCCGTCGTTCACTTCAGCCGACAGCTTTTCCACTTCGGCGCCTGCCAGGTCGCCGATCTTGACTTCGGGGAACACTTCAAACACGGCGTCAAAGGTCACTTCGCCTTCGGGCGCGCCTTCTTTTTCGGTGATGCGGGGCTGGCCGGCCACGCGCAGGTTGGCCTCGTTGGCGGCCTGTGCAAAAGCCTCACCCACCTTGTCGTTCAGCACTTCATACTGCACCGAGTAACCATAACGCTGCGACACCACGTTCATGGGCACCTTGCCGGGACGGAAACCGTCCATCTTGACGGTGCGGGCCAGGCGCTTGAGGCGCGTTTCCACCTCGCTCTGGATGGCGGACAGGGGCAGGCTCAGCGTGATCTTGCGTTCGAGCTTTTCGAGGGTTTCAACGGTAACAGCCATGGCTACTCCTAATTTTCTGAATAAACGCGCCATCTGCCGTGCAGTGGCGCCGTGTCCGGACAAGTCTCAAAGGGGTGGTGCGCGGGGGGGGACTCGAACCCCCACACCATTGCTGGCGTCAGGACCTAAACCTGGTGCGTCTACCAATTTCGCCACCCGCGCGGTCTTCAAACAAACAGACAGGCGGCAGGATCAACCTGCCGCCTGCATGAAACTGGTTAACTCTTGATTTTAACCTGATGCGCGAGACTTCAATCGCCAGCGCTCACCACGGGCGCCGGACGGCGCACGCGGAACCAGGCGGCATACATGGCGGGCAGCGCCAGCAGCGTGAGGACGGTGGCCACGATCAGGCCGCCCATGATGGCCACGGCCATCGGGCCCCAGAACACGCTGCGCGAGAGCGGGATCATGGCCAGCACAGCGGCGGCCGCTGTCAGNNCCGCGCGCACGGTCCTGCTCGATCTGGTCGATCAGGATCACCGAGTTGCGCTGGATCATGCCCATGAGCGCAATCACGCCCAGCAGCGCCACGAAGCCGAACGGCCGTCCCAGCAGGATCAGCGCCCCCGCCACGCCAGCGATGCCCAGCGGCCCGGTCAGAAACACCAGCATGGCGCGGCTGAAGCTGTGCAGTTGCAGCATGAGCAGCGTGAAGGTGATGAACAGCATGATCGGAATGCCCGCTGCAATCGACGCCGAGCCCTTGGAACTTTCTTCCACGGCCCCCGCCACTTCAATGCGATATCCCCCCTGCCCCGCAGCGCGCCATTGGNNCACGTCGCCCTGCACCGTGATGGCGTATTCGCGGCCCTCGCGCCACATCACGCCCGGCTCCCAGCTGAACACCGGCTTGGCGATCTGCGTGAGCGGAATCGACCGGCCCGAAGCGGTCGGCAGATAGGCATTGGCGATGTCGGTGATGGCGCGGCGCTCGTCCTCGGGCTGGCGCAGCACGATGTCGATG
>DMZZ01000251.1:0-8239 GCA_003484805.1 Comamonadaceae bacterium
CCAGTACCCACAGAACAAAGAACAGAAACCCTGCGATCGGCAAGGCCAGCGCCAGCGCCATGCGCTGGCCTATCGGGATATTCTGCAGTCGGACTTGCATCACGGCTTGGTCAGGATGGTTGGCGGGGGTCGTTTCGCGACTGCCGCGATCTCCATGTGCTGGCCATTATGCGGCCTGGGTCCGTGCACCGCAGCGCCTGAACACCNNCTTGAGCCCCGATGTCGGCCATTACCCCATGCCCATCCACTGCACCGATGAAGCCCGCCTGAGCGCCACCGTGACCGGTGTACTGCGCCGCCACGGCGCACGCCGTGAAGCCCTGGTGCAGATCCTGCGTGAAGTCCAGGAGCACACCGGCTGGCTCCCGCGTTCGGCACTGGCCCTCGTGGCCGCCGGGGTCGGACTGACACCCGCCATCGTCGAGGGTGTGGCCAGTTTCTATCGCTTCTTGCACCTGCAGCCGGTGGGTCACTTCCATCTGCTGTGGAGCGACAACGTCACAGACCGCATGCAGGGAAGCCATGCTCTGGCACAGGAACTGCGCCGCTTGCTGGCAGTGCCCGCGGGGGGTCTCAGTGCCGACGGACGGGCCAGTGTGGGCTTTGCCTCGTGCACCGGCCTGGGGGACCAAGGCCCCGCGCTGCTGGTCAACCAGCAGCATGTGGTCACGCGGATGGACAGCCAGCGCGTGCATGAGTTGGCCGACAGGGTGCGCAACCAGGTGCCTCTGGCCGACTGGCCCGCGCACTGGATGCAGGTGGACGATCAGGTGCGCCGCAGCGACGTTCTGCTCGACGCACCCTCCCTGCAAGGTCAGGCCCTGCAGGCCACCCAGGCACGGGGCGCACAGGCCACCATGTCCGAGCTGTCCGCATCCCGGCTGCGCGGACGGGGTGGCGCAGGGTTTTCCACCGCGCGCAAGTGGGCGCTGTGCCTTGCGGCCCCCGTACCCGAAGGTGGCACCCGCGTGGTGGTGTGCAATGCCGACGAGGGCGAGCCCGGCACCTTCAAGGACCGCGTGCTGCTCAGCCGCCAGGCCGATGCCGTCTTTGAGGGCATGACCGTGGCGGCACGGCTGCTGGACGCGCGCACCGGGCTGCTGTACCTGCGCGGCGAATACCGCTACCTGCTTGACGCGCTGGAGGCCGCGCTCACCCGTCGGCGCGCGCAGGGCCTGCTGGGCCACGGCATCCTGGGCGTGGCGGGTTTTGACTTTGACATTGCCATCCATGTGGGCGCGGGCGCCTACGTCTGCGGCGAGGAAAGCGCGCTGATCGAGTCGCTCGAAGGCAAGCGCGGCACACCACGCATCCGCCCGCCCTTCCCGGTCGAGCAGGGTTACCTGGGCCAGCCGACCATCGTCAACAATGTGGAAACCTTCTGCGCGGCGGCGCAGATTGCGTTGCATGGCGGCACCTGGTGGTCCGCCATCGGCACCCCGGACAGCAGCGGCACCAAATTGCACTCCGTCAGCGGCGACTGCGAGCGCCCCGGCGTCTACGAATACCCCTTCGGCGTGACCGTGGCCCAGGTGCTGCACGACTGCGGAGCCCGCGACACCCAGGCCGTGCAGGTCGGCGGGCCCTCTGGCCGGTGTCTGGCGGTCCACGAATTTCAGCGGCGCCTGGGTTTCGAGGACCTGCCCACGGCGGGCGCCTTCATGGTGTTCGACCGTTCGCGCGACATGTTCGAGGTGGCGCACGCCTTTGCGCAGTTCTTTGCCCACGAGAGCTGCAGCTTCTGCACGCCCTGCCGCGTCGGCACGGCCCTGGTGCTGCAGCGCATGGACAAGCTCGCGAAAGGCCTGGGCTCCTGCTGGGATCGGGCCGACCTGGACGACCTGGATGCTCTGATGCAGGGCACCACCCATTGCGGCCTGGGCGCCAGCAGCACCCATGCACTGCGCGACACGCTGGAGCGTTTTGGCCCAGCCTATGCCCGCCGCATGCAGAGCCCGCGTTTCACCCCAGGGTTCGACCTGGACGCCGAACTGGCACCCGCAAGGCGCGTCACCGGACGCGATGACGTCCAGGCCCACCTGAAACAAAAGGAATGAACCACTTCCTGCTCGATGGCACCGAAGTGCCCTTTACCGACGGCGACACGCTGATGGACGCCGCCCAGCGCGCCGGCCACGCCATCGCCCACCTGTGCTGGGATGCCCGCCTGGGACAAAGCGGCGCTTGTCGGCTGTGCACGGTGCGCACCGACGGACGTCTAGCAGCCGCCTGCACCACCCGCGCCCAGGCCGGGCAGGTGGTGGAAAACCGCACCCCCGAGCTTGACGCCCGGCGCCTGCGGCTCACGCAGATGCTGTTCGTCGAGGGCAACCACTTCTGCCCCGGTTGCGAAAAGAGCGGCGATTGCCTGCTCCAGGCCACGGCCTACGACCTGGGCATGACGGACATGCACTACGACATGATGGCGCCGTCACGCCCCGTGGATGCCAGCCACCCCGACATGTGGCTGGAGCTGAACCGCTGCATTCTGTGCAAGCTGTGCGTGCGTGCCAGCCACGAAGCCGATGGCAAAGGCGTGTTCGCCATCGGCGGCCACGGCACCGGCACCCACCTGCTGGTGAACTCGTCCACCGGCCTGCTGGGCGACAGCGCCCTGTCGGCCGACGACCTCGCCGCGCACATCTGCCCTGTGGGCGCCATCCTTCCCAAGCGGCGTGGCTTCGCCGTACCCATCGGCAAGCGCCGGTTCGACCCTCCGGACAACGGCAATGACCCAACGTGAATCCACACCCCCGAAGCTGCGCGTGGCTACGGTCTCGCTCGCGGGATGCTTTGGCTGCCACATGTCGCTGCTCGACATCGACGAGCGCCTGTTCACGCTGGCGCAGCGGGTGGAGTTCGACCGATCGCCGCTGACCGACATCAAGAACCTGGGAGATTGCGACATCGGGCTGATCGAGGGCGGCCTGTGCAACAGCGAGAACGTCGAGGTGCTGCGCAACTTCCGCGCCCGCTGCAAGATACTCGTGGCAGTGGGCGCCTGCGCCATCAACGGCGGGCTGCCGGCACAGCGCAATGCGCTGGACATCGGCCAGATCCTGGTTGACGTCTACCACGCCCGCCCCGGCCTGGCCGCCGGCAGCGTCGTGCCCAACGACCCTGAACTGCCGCTGCCGCTGGCACGTGTACACCCCATTCATGAGGTGGTGCGCGTGGACCATTTCCTGCCCGGCTGCCCCCCCAGCGCTGATGCGATCTGGGCGCTGCTGTCGGCACTGACCGAGGGCCGCGCGCCAGCGGTCTCCCCTTCCCTCATCCGGTTCGACTGATGGTTTCTCCTCCCCCCTCCACCGCAGCGCCCACCCCCCGTAGGGTGGTGATCGACCCGGTTTCACGCGTCGAAGGCCACGGCAAGGTCACGCTGCTGCTGGACGAGCACAACCGGGTGGAACAGGCTCGCCTGCACATCGTCGAGTTCCGTGGCTTCGAGAGCTTCATCGTCGGCCGCCCCTACTGGGAAGTGCCCGTGATGGTGCAACGCCTGTGCGGCATCTGTCCGGTCTCACACCACCTGGCTGCCAGCAAGGCCATCGACGTGGCGCTGGGCATGGCGGCCATACCGCGCACCGCTGAGGCCATGCGCCGCCTGATGCACTACGGGCAGGTGATGCAGTCGCATGCACTGCACTTCTTTCACCTGTCCTCGCCCGACCTGCTTTTCGGTTTTGACAGCGACGCCACGCGGCGCAACATTCTCGGCGTCGCCGCCGCGCACCCCGACATCGCACGCCAGGGCGTCCTGCTGCGCAAGTTCGGGCAAGAGGTGATCCGCCTCACGGCGGGCAAGCGCGTGCACGGCACCGGTTCGGTGCCCGGGGGTGTGAACCGCCACCTCACGCGCGCCGAACGCGACGAGCTGTCCGCCCAGGTGCCGCAAATGCTGGACTGGTGCGAGCAGGCCGTGGAGCTGGTGGCCCGCCTGCACGCCCAGAACCCGGCGCTCTACGCGCACTTCGGCAGCATCCGCTCGGGCTGGATGTCGCTCGTGAGCGCCGATGGCGCCATGGAACTCTACGACGGAGTGCTGCGCGTGAGCGATGCCGAAGGCCGCATCCTGCACGACGGGGTCGACGTGCAGGGCTACATGGGGCTGATCGAAGAGGCCACAGAACCCTGGACCTACATGAAATTCCCCTACCTGCGCGCGCTCGGGCGCGAGGCAGGCTGGTACCGGGTCGGCCCGCTCGCGCGCGTGCACAACTGCAGCCATATCCCCAGCCCGCGCGCAGAAGGTGCGCGCCAGCGCTTTCTGGCCGACGGCCCGGTGCACGCCACACTGGCCTACCACTGGGCGCGCATGATCGAGATGCTGCATGCCATGGAAGTGATCGCCGAGCTGCTGCAGGATGACGCGCTGCTGGGCGGCGAACTCACGGCAGCGCTGCCTTCGCAGCGCCCCGCCCACCGCGCAGGTGTGGGTGTGATCGAGGCCCCGCGCGGCACCTTGATCCACCACTACGCGATCGGCGATGACGATCTGGTGCAGTGGTGCAACCTCATCGTCAGCACCACGCACAACAACCAGGCCATGAATGAATCGGTGCGCGCCGTGGCGCGCGAATACTTCGACGGTCGCAAAATCAGCGAGGGGTTGCTCAACCGCATCGAGGTGGCGATTCGCGCCTACGACCCCTGCCTGAGCTGTGCCACCCACGCCCTGGGCAACATGCCGTTGCAGGTACAGGTGGTCGGCCCCGATGGCCTGCCCATAGACAGCGTGCTGCGCTACAGCGATGGTCGCATGGAGCATTCCAACGTAGCACGTCAGGCGCCGTGATGCGACCTCCACTGCTGGTGCTGGCGATCGGCAACCCGAGCCGGGGGGATGATGCGCTCGGCCCGTTGCTGCTGGAACATCTGGCGGCCATCGGCACGGAGGCCGCTGGGGATGTGGAGCTGCTGACCGACTTTCAGCTGCAGATAGAGCACGCGCTCGACCTTGAAGGACGGCGCGCCGTGCTGTTCATTGATGCGGCCCGGCGCGGTGTGGTGGAAGGTGTGGGACTCACGGCGATTCAGGCCGAGACGCGTCTGGTCCCCGTCAGCCACGCCCTGTCGGCTCCGGCCGTTCTGCAGGTGGCCACGCAACTGGCAGGCTGCGCGCCCCCTGCCTGGCAACTGGCCGTGGAGGGCGAATGCTTTGCCCTGGCGGAAGGCCTCAGCCCCTTGGCGCAGCAGCACCTGGAACAGGCCTTCGAAATGCTGCTGGACTGGATTGCAACGCAACGCGCTGCCGCCTGCCCCACTCCGTCCGTCAGCCCGGCTGGCTGGCCTGGTGCTTGCGTACCAGCGCAATCAGATCGGTGGCCGATAGCGGACGGCTGAACAGATAACCCTGCATCAGGTCGCACCCCGCGACCCGCAGAAACTCGCGCTGCTCGACGGTCTCCACCCCTTCCCCCACGGTCTGCATACGCAGGTTGCGCGCCAGACCGATGATGCTGCGCACGATGGCCGCGCTGTCCGGGTGCAGCATGATGTCCTGCACGAAAGAGCGGTCGATTTTGAGTTGGTCAATCGGGAAACGGCGCAGATAGGCGAGCGAGGAGTATCCCGTCCCGAAGTCATCCACCGACAGGCTCACGCCCAGGGCCTTGAGCTCTGCCAACGTGCGTGCAGCCTGCTCGGCGTTCTGCATCACCGTGCTCTCGGTGATCTCCAGCTTGAGCAGGCGCGGCGGAAGTCCCGATTCCTCCAGCGCCTGCTGCACGATGTGCACCAGCTGGTCGTCCCGAAACTGGCGCGCAGACAAATTGACGGCGACCCGAAGCGCGACTCCTTCCTTCTGCCACTGCCGAACCTGCTGGCAGGCCGTGCGCAGCACCCATTGCCCGATCGGCACGATCAGCCCGGTTTCTTCTGCCAGCGGAATGAAATCCAGGGGAGAAATCAGCGTTCCATCGTCCGAGCGCCAGCGGATCAGGGCCTCGACATCCGTCAACGCGTTGGTGCTGAGATTGAGCAAGGGCTGGTAATGCAGCAACAGCTCGTCGCGCTCCAGTGCGTAGCGCAGGCTCGCCTCCAGTTCCAGCTTGCGCAGAGCCTGCGTGTTCAAGTCGGCGGTGTAGAAGTACAAACCGTTGCGCCCGGCCTCCTTGGCGCGGTACATCGCGGCATCGGCATTGCGCAGCAAGGTGTCGTAGTCGTCTCCGTCCTGTGGGTACATGCTCACACCAATGCTGACGGCCAGACTCAGCTCATGGTTCTGCAGCGTGATCGGCCGCGCAATGTTCTGGCGGATCCGGTCCGCCACCAGCATCACCTCCTGCGGACTGGACAGATCCGACAGAACAATCACAAAGTCGTCGCCACCGATGCGTGCCGCCGTGTCACGCTCACGCAACTGCTGGCCGATGCGCTCGGCCACAGCACACAGAATGGAGTCTCCGAAGGCGTGTCCCAGGCTGTCATTGATGCGCTTGAAATGGTCCAGATCGAGGTAGAGAACGGCCACAGCGCCCCGGTGGCGCTGCGCAAAGGCGATCGCCAGTTCGGTGCGCTCCTTGAGCCGGTTGCGGTTGGCCAATCCCGTCAACTCGTCGTGATTGTTTTGCCGCTCCAGTTGTTCCTCGTATTGCTTGCGGTCCGTGATGTCGTTGAGAATCCCGACAAAATGCGTCACTTCGCCCTGGTCGTTGCGCACCGGCGCAATCGACAGGTCATTCCAGAACAAGGTGCCGTCCTTGCGGTAGTTGCGCAAAATGGCGTTGCCCTCGCGCTGCTCTCGCAGGGCCGCCGTGATTTCCTGCACGCCCATTTGCTCGCGATCGGTCTGCACCAGCAGGTCAGGGCTTTGCCCCGTGGCCTCCTGGAGACTGTAGCCCGTGATGCGCTCAAAAGCCGGGTTGGCATGAATGATTCCCCAGCCCTGGGCCGTGTGCGCAAAGATCACAATGCCATTGGCAGACGCCTCGACGGCACTGCTGTTGAGGCGGATCGCCTCTTCGCTGACACGCAGGCGCTCTTCCGCCTGGCGGCGACGCGCCTCCTTCTCGAAGTTGGAAAGCGCAAAGCAGACATCACTCACCATTTCGGTGAGCAGATTCAGCCGCTCCGCATCGAAGAAGTCTTTTTCTGCCGCAAACAGCGTGAAACTCCCCGCCACCTCGTCGTCCACCGTCAGCAAAAAGCAGGCACCGGAAAGAAATCCGTTCTGCAGCAAATCGGTGTGAATGAGGCGAAGCCGGGGATCGGCGAGCAAATCGTTGCAGATGTAGGGCTTGCCCAGAGACAACGCNNACAAACCAGTCTGGCGCCACGCCGCAGCGCGCCGCAGGCACCACCTCGCCGGTTTGCGGATTCAGCAAACCCACCCAGGCCATGCGCAGCCCCCCACGCTCGACAGCGATGGTGCACAGCCGCTCCAGCAGTTCTTCCCGGTTCCGGGTATGCACGATGGCCTGGTTGGTTTCACTCAAGGCGGCATAGAGCCGGTTCAGGCGCAGGATCTGCTGGTGGGCTGCGTCAAGCTCCAGCAGTCGCTGCTCGAGTTCCAGGCTGCGCTGCTCCAGCTTGTGTACCAGCACCTCGTTGTACATCTTGAGCATCGACGCGCCTGACACCACCGGCGTGCGAACATCCGCCGGCTGTTGCGCGGCCTTGGCCAGCATGGCGTGCACCCGCTCAATGAACACCTCAGGCTCGGCCGGTTTCACCAGAAAGGCATCCGCTCCCATGTCCAGCGCCAGTTTCGCGTCCTTGGCTTCGGTGTAGGTCGCGGTGTAAACCATGAACGGAATACCATGCAACGCCGCGTCAGCCTTCCATTCACGCAACAGGGTATATCCGTCCATCACCGGCATCAGCAGGTCACTGATCACCAGGTCCGGCGCACGTACGCGCGCACGCTCCAGCGCCTGCTGACCCTGCCCCGCCTCTTCCACCTCAAAGCCATGCCCCTGCATCAGCATGCGCAACAGGTAGCGGTTGTCCTCCCGGTCATCGACGATCAGCACACGCATCAGGCCACTCCCTTGATGAAACGCTCGACCTCTTCGGCAAACGTCTGTGGATCGATGGGCTTTTCAATGTAGCCGTTGCAGCCCGCCGCGAGGCAGCGCTCCCGGTCTCCGGCCATGGCATACGAGGTGACGGCCACGATGGGGATGGCCTGCAGCTTCGGGTCGGATCGCAGCGCCTGTGCCACTGCATAGCCGTCCATGCCGGGCAACTGGATGTCCAGCAGAATCAGCGCCGGATCGATCTGTCCCGCCAGCGC
>DMZZ01000221.1:0-2641 GCA_003484805.1 Comamonadaceae bacterium
TCCAGACCAACATCCTGGCGCTGAACGCTGCGGTGGAAGCAGCCCGTGCCGGCGAGCAGGGGCGCGGCTTTGCCGTGGTGGCGGGCGAGGTCCGTTCACTGGCCGGGCGCAGCGCCGAGGCCGCCAAGGAGATCAAGCAGTTGATCAGCGCCAGCGTGGAGCGCGTGGAACAAGGCAGCGCCATGGCCGACCAGGCCGGCGAAACCATGACCGAGGTGGTGCAAAGCATCCGCCGCGTGACCGATCTGATGGGTGAGATCAATTCCGCCAGCGCCGAGCAGGCCAGCGGCGTGGCCCAGGTGGGCGAGGCNNATGGCTGCCGCCGCAGGCAGCCTGAGCAGCCAGGCGCAGGAACTGGTGCAGGCCGTGGCGGTGTTCAAGCTCGACCCAAGCCTGGGCGGCTCCGGCGGTTTCAAGGCCCAGGCCCCACGGCCCGCACCGCGCCCGGCTGCAACCGCACCGGCGGTCGCCCGCGCCGCAGCGCCCCGGCCGGGCATTGCGCGCACCAAGCCTGCCATGCCCGCCAAGGCAGCGGCCTTGGCGGCCCCTGCCGCCCCCAGGCCTGCCGCACGCAGCGCAGCGCCATCGAACGACGATTGGGAATCGTTTTAAAGCGTGACTGCCAGCGCCGCCTGGTGCGGCATGGCACGGATCAGTCCAGCAGCCCCGGCAATTCGCCCATGTGCTCCATCACCTGCACCGCCCCGGCCGCACGCAGCGCCTCGGGCGTGCCATGGCCCACGGGCGAGGGACTGTAGCCGACCACGGTGGCGCCCGCCGCCACGCCTGCGGCGACGCCGGTCACCGTGTCCTCGACTACCAGGCAGCGCGCGGGCGGCACACCCAGCGCGGCCGCCGCGGCCAGGTACACGTCGGGCGCGGGCTTGGTGCGTGGCATCTCGTGGCCGCTGAAAATGCGCCCTGCAAAATACGGCGCCAGCCCCACCATCTCCAGTTGCATCTCGACCTTGAAGCGGTCGGCCCCCGAGGCACAGGCGATGCGCCCGCCGAGCCGCCCATGCACGGCGCGCACGGCCTCGACCGCGCCCTCGATGGCCTGCAGTTCGGCCTCCAGCCGCGCATTGCGGCGCGCATAGAACTCCGCCATCCAGGCGTCGGTGAGCGGTCGGCCGGTGTGCGCCTCGATGCGCGCGGCCTCGCTGCGCACCGTCTTGCCAATGAAGAGGCGCATGCACTCCTCGGACGACAGCGCCCAGCCCGCCTCGTTCAGCATGGTGCACAGCACGCCGTTGGTGATGGGTTCGCTATCGACCAGAACACCGTCGCAGTCGAACAGGATCGCTTCAAATTTCATAGCTGGCAGCGCTTATGGCAATTGGCTTAAAGCCCTAATTTATCTAAAACTCTGGGATCGCGGCTAGCGGATGTCACCGTCGACGTAGTACCAGCGCCCGGCCTCGCGCACAAAGCGGCTGCGCTCGTGCAGGCGTACGGCGCGCCCGCCCACGCGGTAGCGCGCCACGAATTCGACCTCGGCGCTCTCGGGGCCGGTGCTGCGGCATCCGCGCACCTCCAGCCCGAGCCAGCGCGCGCCGACATCGAAGTCGAGCGTGGCCGGGCGGGTACTGGCATGCCAGGTGGCCTGCAGGTAGTCGGCCCGTGCACGCACGAAGGCGGTGTAGCGCGAGCGCATGAGGCTTTCAGCGTCGGGCGCGGGGGCCTCGTCCCAGTGGTCGATGTAGCGGCCGCAGCAGTGGGCGTAGGCCCGCAGTGCCCCCCGGTCGCCGGTGCGGCCGCAGGGGCAGGGGTCAGTGGGCAAGGTCATGGATGCAGCGCCGGTGACGAAAGAGTCGGCATTGTCGCCAGAAGGGGGACTCTGCCCGCGGATGCCTCAGAGAATCGCCCCGGACTTCTCGCCACGCTCATACACCACATGGGCGCGGCCCACGATGAGCGGGTCGAGTTTGCCGATGGACTCGGCCGTCTTGTTGGCGTAGGGCAGCTTGTGCAGCACGTAGCGCAGCGCGTTGAGGCGCGCGCGCTTCTTGCAGTCGCTCTTGATCACGGTCCAGGGTGCGTCGGCCGTATCGGTATCGAAGAACATGGCCTCTTTGGCACGGGTGTAGTCCTCCCATTTGTCGAGCGAGGCCAGATCGACAGGGCTGAGCTTCCACTGCTTGAGCGGGTGCACCTCGCGCTCCTTGAAGCGGCGGCGCTGCTCGGCGCGGCTCACCGAAAACCAGAACTTGATGAGGTGCACGCCACTGCGCACCAGGTGGCGCTCGAACTCGGGCGCCTGGCGCATGAACTCGTGGTATTCGGCGTCGGAGCAAAAGCCCATGACGCGCTCGACGCCCGCGCGGTTGTACCAGCTGCGGTCGAACAGCGCGATCTCGCCCGCCGTGGGCAGGTGCTGGATGTAGCGCTGGAAGTACCACTGGCCACGCTCGACGTCGCTGGGTTTTTCGAGCGCCACCACGCGCGCGCCGCGTGGGTTGAGATGCTCCATGAAGCGCTTGATGGCGCCGCCCTTGCCGGCCGCATCGCGCCCCTCGAACAGGATCACCACGCGCTGGCCGGTCTCCTTGACCCAGGCCTGGAGTTTGAGCAGCTCCACCTGGAGCTGGTATTTCTGCGCCTCGTAGGTGCTGCGGCGCATCAGGTTCCGGTAGGGATACGC
>DMZZ01000221.1:2687-4398 GCA_003484805.1 Comamonadaceae bacterium
GCCGCAGCGCGCTGGCGCGCCGGAATGTCGGTGTTGTCCACCAGGTCCTGCACGGCGGCCAGTTGGCTGGCCTGCGCGGCCTGCGTGGCTTCGCTCTGCACATGGCGCGCCACGGCGGCCTGCGTCAGCGCGGGGGCCGTGTCGCCCTTGCGCGCGCTGCGCGGGCGCCCGGCCTGCGGCGTGGCGCTTGCCGCACGGCGGCGGCTGGGAGATGCAGGGGTGCTGGAGGCAGTGGTCGTGACGGCAACGGCCGGTGCGGTGTCTTTGGCGCTCATGGATACATTCTGACACCAGCGATGGCGCCCCCTGGCTGCGCTCGGAATCAGGCCAAGGCGCGCTGGATGATGATCTTCTGCACGTCGCTCGTGCCCTCGTAGATCTGGCACACGCGCACATCGCGGTAGATGCGTTCGACCGGGAAGTCGTTCACCACGCCGTAGCCGCCCAGCGTCTGGATGGCGGCGCTGCAGACGCGCTCTGCCATCTCGCTGGCGAAGAGCTTGGCCATGGCGGCTTCCTTCAGGCAGGGGCGGCCCGCGTCGCGCAGCGCGGCGGCGTGCCAGATGAGCTGGCGCGCGGCCTCGATCTGCGTGGCGCAGTCGGCCAGGCGAAAGCCCACGGCCTGGTGGTTGAAGATGGCGGTGCCGAAACTTTCGCGCTCCTTGGAATACGCCAGCGCCGCATCGAAGGCGCTGCGCGCCATGCCCACGCTTTGCGCGGCGATGCCGATGCGCCCACCCTCCAGCGCGCCCAGCGCGATCTTGTAGCCCTCGCCCTCGGCACCGATGAGGTTCTCGGCCGGGATGCGGCAGTTGTCGAAGTTGATCTGGGCGGTGTCGCTGCTGTGCTGGCCCAGCTTTTCTTCCAGGCGCGCCACCACATAGCCCGGGTTGCTGGTGGGCACCAGGAAGGCGCTCATGCCGCGCTTAGCAGCGCCCTTGTCGGTGACCGCGATGACGATGGCCACATGGCCGTTTTGGCCACTGGTGATGAACTGCTTGACGCCGTTGATGACGTACTCGTCGCCCTGCTTGACCGCCGTGGTGCGCAGCGCCGAGGCGTCCGAGCCCACATGCGGCTCGGTCAGGCAAAACGCGCCAAGCATCTCGCCGCGCGCCAGGGGCGTGAGCCAGTCGCGCTTTTGCTGCGCATTGCCGTAGCGCATGAGGATGGCGTTGACGGGGCAGTTGGTCACCGAGATGGCGGTGCTGGTGCCGCCGTCGCCGGCGGCGATTTCTTCGAGGACCAGGGCGAGCGTGACGTAGTCGAGGTTCGCGCCGCCGAGTTCCTCCGGCACGCAGATGCCGTAGGCACCGAGCGCGGCCAGACCCTGATGGGCCTCCTTGGGGAAGTGGTGTTCCTTGTCCCAGCGTGCAGCGTTCGGCCACAGTTCGGTTTGAGCAAAGTCGCGCACGGCGTCGCGGATCAATTCCTGGTCTTGGGTCAGCAGCATGGGGTCTCCGTCAATGTGTTCAGTGGGCGTTTACCAATGGGCGGCGCGCTGGCCGTCGTGGTGCAAGAGCCGGCCCTTGTCGGCAGGGGTGAGGTGGGCGAGCGTGTGGCGCATGCCGCGCACGCTGGCTTCCACGGTCAGCGGCGCGCTCTCGCCGCCCATGTCTGTGCGCACCCAGCCGGGGTCGATGGTGACCAGCGTGGCACGCGGATAGTCGTGCTGCGCGGCGGCCACGGCCATGTTGAGCGCGGCCTTGCT
>DMZZ01000221.1:4447-7835 GCA_003484805.1 Comamonadaceae bacterium
CTGCGTGGGCGGCGTGCGCGCGCCGGGGCGGCGCATCACGCCGGCCACGTAGAGCGCGACGTCGATTTCCTCGCCGTCGAGCTGCCATGCCAGGCCGCTCACGCTGGCGGGGTTGGCCACGTCCACCGTCAAGGCCTGGGCGCCGAGCACCTGCACGCGCTCGCGGGCTGCGTCGTCGCGCACGGTAGCGATGACGCGGCAGCCCTCGGCGGCATACTGGCGCACCAGCTCCAGGCCGATGCCGCGCGAGGCGCCGATCACCAGGATGGTAGACATGGAATAGGTATCAAAATGGCCTACAGCGCCCGATTGACGGGCGCCATAAGCTATCAACTAAATAGCAATCAAACCAGCTCGATCGCCATGGCCGTGGCCTCGCCGCCGCCGATGCACAGCGTGGCCAGGCCCTTCTTCTTGCCGCGCGCCTGCAGCGCGTGCAGCAGCGTGACCAGGATGCGCGCGCCACTGGCACCGATGGGGTGGCCCAGAGCGCAGGCGCCACCGTTGACGTTCACCTTGTCGTGCGGCACCTTCAGGTCATGCATCAGTGCCATGGGCACGACGGCGAAGGCTTCGTTGATTTCCCACAGGTCCACGTCCTCGGCCTTCCAGCCGGCCTTTTTCAGCGCCTTTTCGGTCGCGCCCACGGGGGCGGTGGTGAACCACTCGGGCTCTTGCGCGTGCGTGGCGTGCGCAACGATCCTGGCCAGGGGCTTGCAGCCCAGCTCCAGGGCGGTGGACTGGCGCATCAGCACCAGGGCGGCGGCGCCGTCGTTGATGCTGGAGCTGGCGGCGGCGGTGATGGTGCCGTCCTTCTTGAACGCGGGCTTGAGGGTGGGGATCTTGTCCAGGCGGATCTTCAGCGGGC
Source organism: Comamonadaceae bacterium (assembly GCA_003484805.1). Lineage (GTDB taxonomy): Bacteria > Pseudomonadota > Gammaproteobacteria > Burkholderiales > Burkholderiaceae_C > Simplicispira. Next base: position 5,316 of record DMZZ01000221.1, read on the forward strand.
CTTCGTCCTGCACCACCGTCACCTCGCCCTTGCGGGTGGTGAACGTCACGGGCGCGATCTCGGCCTTGAATGCTCCAGAATTGATAGCATCTTGCGCACGCTGGACGCTGGCCATGGCGAAATTGTCTTGTTGTTCACGCGTGAACTGGTACTTGGCGGCACAGTCCTCGCCGAAGGTGCCCATGGAGCGGCCGGCCTCGTAGGCGTCTTCCAGGCCATCGAGCATCATGTGGTCGAAGATCTTGTCGTGGCCCATGCGGTAGCCGCCGCGGCCCTTCTTGAGCAGGTAGGGGGCGTTGGTCATGCTCTCCATGCCGCCGGAGACCATCACGTCGCGGCTGCCGGCCACGAGCTGGTCGTGCGCGAGGATGGTGGCCTCCATGCCCGCGCCGCACATCTTGGACAGCGTCACGGCGCCGGTGCTGCGCGGCAGGCCGCCCTTGAAGCCGGCCTGGCGCGCGGGCGCCTGGCCCTGGCCCGCCATGAGGCAGTTGCCGAACAGCACTTCATCGACCTTCTCGGGCGCGACGCCCGCGCGCTCGACGGCGGCCTTGATGGCGGCGCCGCCCAGGTCGTGCGCGGCAAGTTCAGAAAAATCGCCCTGGAACGCGCCCATGGGGGTGCGCGCTGCGCCGACGATGACGATGGGGTCTTGGGATGCGGACATGGAGATCTCCTGAATGAACGGGGAAAGAAAAAACGGAATCAGATACCTTGCGTCTCGTGCACGTGCTTGAAACGGCGGCTGACGTCATAGGGGAACACGTCATACACATGGCCCGCAAGAATGCGCTCCTTGTGCGATTGCCAGAAGTCCACACCCAGCAGGTCGCTGTGGTGCTTCATGAACACATCGCGCACGGCGTCGTTGCCGAGCAGGAAGGGGGCGAAGGTTTCGGGAAAGACGTCGTGCGGACCGACCGAATACCAGATTTCGCCGCTCATCTCCTCCTCCTCATTGCGCGGCGTGGGCACGCGCCGGAAGTGGCAGTCGGTGATGTACTCGATCTCGTCGTAGTCGTAGAACACGACCTTGCCATTGCGCGTGACGCCAAAATTCTTCCAGAGCATGTCGCCGGGAAAGATGTTGGCCGCCACGAGGTCCTTAATGGCGTTGCCGTACTCGACGACGCTGTGTTCCATCTGCTGGCGCGCGCGCGCATCCTGCAGGCCGGTGTCGAAGGCTTCCTGCAGGTAAATGTTGAGCGGGATCATGCGCCGCTCGATGTAGAGGTGCTTGATGATGACTTCCTGCTGGCCGTCGCCGTCGCGGTCGCTGATCTCCAGCTGGCTGGGTGCGAACTTCTGGATCTCGGCAATCAGCGCATCATCAAAGCGTTCGCGCGGAAAGGCCACCTCGCTGTATTCGAGCGTGTCAGCCATGCGCCCCACGCGGTCGTGCTGCTTGACCAGCAGGTACTTGCCCTTGATCTGCTCGCGGGTGGTGTCCTTGGGCGGCGGGTAATAGTCCTTGATGAGCTTGAACACGAAGGGAAAGCTCGGCAGGTCGAACACCAGCATGACCATGCCCTTGATGCCGGGCGCGATGCGGAACTTGTCGCTCGAATGCTTGAGGTGGTAGAGGAAGTCGCGGTAGAACAGCGTCTTGCCCTGCTTGGCCAGGCCAAGGGCGTTGTAGATCTCGGCGCGTGGCTTGCGCGGCATGAGGCTGCGCAGGAACTGCACGTAGGCGCTGGGGATCTCCATGTCCACCATGAAGTAGGCGCGCGCAAAGCTGAACAGCATCTGCAGGTCGTCCTCGCCGAACAGCGCCGCGTCGATGGTGAGCTTGCCGGCCTCGTTGTGCAGGATGGGCAGGGCGAACGACACCTCGTTGAAGCCATTGATGATCTTGCCCACCACATAGGCGCCCTTGTTGCGGAAGAACAGGCTGGAGAGCACCTGGATCTGGAAGTTGGCGCGCAGGCGCACCTTGTCGAGCCGACCCTGCATGGCGCCGAGCACGTGGCGCACATCGCGCGGCAGGTCTTCGAATTCGCGCTGCAGCTGGAAGTTCTCGACAATGCACAGCAGCGTCTCGAAGATGCTCTCGCGCGAGGGGTAGTAGGCGCGGTAGGTGGGGCGCGCGGCGGGTTCTTCGTTTTCGATGTATTCGGTGCTGACCGCCGGGCGCACGAAGATGAAGTTGTTGTGGAAGTGCGTGCGGTGCAGGATCTTGGTGGTGACCGAATTGAAGAAGGTTTCGGCCAGCTCGGGCTGATGGTGGTTCACCAGCAGGCCGATGTAGTGCAGCTTGACCTGGTGCCACACGTCCATGGGCTGCTGCCCTGCCTTGAATTCCTTCTCCAGCCGCTTCGTGCATTCCTTGACGCGCAGGTCATAGAACTCGATGCGCTCGCGCTGCGCGCGCTGCTGGCCGTGCCAGTCGGCGGTTTCAAAGCGGTGCTTGGCGCGGGCCGATTCGGTGCGAAACAGGCGGTAATGGCGGTTAAAACCGTCCATCATCGCCTTGGCGATGTCGTAGGCTTTGGGCGAATCGAGCCGCTGGGGAAACATGGG
>DMZZ01000370.1:0-15241 GCA_003484805.1 Comamonadaceae bacterium
CCAGCGCCTGCACCGTCTGCCAGCCCACCGCGCTGGAGGCGCTGATTCGGTCCGAGCCCGCCCTGGCCGCGCAGTGGCAGGCCCTGCCCCGCCGCCACTTCGCTGCCAGCGCCGTGCTGCTGCGCAGCGGCGAGACCTGCTCCCGCACCTGGCTGGTGGAGAGCGGGCTGGTGCGCCTGTACTACCTGAGCGAGCAGGGCACCGAGCGCAACCGCTCGTTCCATGTCGAAGGCAGCTGGGTGGGTGGCGGCATGCCGCCCCTGGCCTTGCCCAGCCCGTACACCATCGAGGCGCTAGAACCCGTTCAGGCCGTGGAACTGGGCTATGCGACCTTGCAGGACTGGCACCGCGAGTTTTCGCACATCCAGGCCCTGCTCAATGAAGCCATGGGCTACCTTTTCACCCAGCATGCACGGCGTGAATCCGAACTGCTGGGCCTGTCGCCCGAGGCACGCTACCGCGCCTTTTTGGCCGACCAGGGCCATCTGGCCGAGCGCCTGCCCATGCACCATGTGGCCAGCTATCTGGGCATTTCTGCGGTGTCGCTGTCGCGCATCCGGGCACGGCTGGGCATGGTCCCTGCGCCCACCACGCCCAGGCTCAAGGCCCCGGCGGCCACGCGCTGACCGTCCGGGCGAGGCCCGGCATGACCACCTTGGGGAGCGAATCGCGCTCCATCACCGCTTCAGCCCCCACCAGGCCGTTGAGATGCAACAGGTGCGCCGTGATGGCGTACACCTCGTCGTCGGTCAGGCTCTTGGGTGCGTGGTACGGCATGGCCCGGCGCACATAGTCAAACAGCGTGGTGGCATACGGCCAGCGCGCGCCCACGGACTGGATCAGCAGCGGGTATTTGCGAATGCGCAGCAGCCGCAACGGATCGTCCCAGCCCATCCAGCCATCGCTGCCCGCCAGCCGGGCTGCCGGGCCTTCGATGCCCCTGGGGCCATGGCAGGCCGCGCATTGCGCCTGGTACAGCCGTGCGCCCTGCGCCACGCTGCCCTGCCCCGGCGGCAGATTGCGGCCACCGGGGAAGACCGTGATGTCATGCCGAGCCAGCCGGGCGGGCTCTAGCGGTTCGCCCAGGCCCACAAGGGCGGGGGGCGCCGCCTGGGCCAGCACGGCGCCCCCAAGCCAAAGCGCACCCCACGCCGCAGCGCGCAGCCACCGTGCAAGCGTGTCACGCATAGACGTTCTCCACCCACCCGTCGGCGCCGATCCCCCAGGCCTGCACCGCGTTGTAGTGGTTGAACGAATGGGAGGCATACCGGCTCTTCCATGCGCTGCGCAGGGGCTGTGTGCGGCCGTGCTCGTCGGTGGCGCGGCTCATCAGCACGGCCTTGCGTCCGTCCCAGCGCCACGGCAGGGTGAAGCGCGTGAAGGCGCGGTCCAGCGCCGGGCCGTGCAACTGGGCGGGCATCCAGGAGCGCCCGCCATCGGTAGAGACATCGACCCGGGCAATCCGCCCATGGCCCGACCATGCCAGCCCGGCGATCTCGAAAAAGCCACGCGGCTCGGGCATCGCCTGCTGGCCCGACGGATGGGTGATCACGGACTTCACATCCATATGAAAGGCAAAGCGCTCGATGCGTCCATCGGCCAGCACCTGCGTGTACAAGCCCGATTCGTCCTTGGTATGCGCAGGCGCATCGGTCACCTCCAGCCGGTGCAGCCACTTCACATTGACATTGCCTTCCCAGCCCGGCATGAACAGGCGCATCGGGTAACCCTGCGATGGGCGCAGGCGCTCGCCGTTCTGGTACAGCGCCACCATGGCATCCTTGAGCAGGGCCTGCAACGGCAGGCTGCGGCTGTGCGAGCCGCCGTCGGCGCCTTCGGCCACCACCCATTGGGCGCCCTCGCGCAGGCCCGCCTCGTGCAGCAGGTACGACAGCGGCACACCGGTCTATTCCGAGCACGACACCTCGCCCGCGATCTCGCCCAGGGTCTGCTTCACGGGCAGGGGCGAGAGGGCGTTGGCCGCCGAATTGCCCGCGCACTCCAGAAAGTGGACACGGCTGACGATGGGGTAGCGCATCAGTCGCTGCAGGTCAAAGCGCAGGGGCTTGTGGACCATGCCATGGACCATCAGCACATGCTGCTCGGGCGCAATATCGGGCAGACCGTTGTGGTGCACCGCGAAATGCAGGCCGCTCGGAGTGATGATGCCGCGCTGGGTCTGCAAGGGCGTCCGCCAGGCCGAAAACCCGGACACATTCGACTCCATGCGCCGCACTTGCTGCTCGTGGGACGACGGCTGCCCGTACGGCAGGTCCACGCCGCCCAGCGTTCGCATGGCCTCGGGCATGCGCGCCGCCAGCGGTTCCGCCGCGCGGGCGGCCAGGCCTCCGGCACCAAGGGCCAGCCCGCCCAGAAAAGCCCGCCGCGCCAGCCGGCCCCGGCCATCGATTGAAGACATGCATTCACTCCCTGTGGTCCAACGGCACCCAGCGGCCGCAGCGCCAGTGTTGCGGCATGTGCCCGGGCACGCATTAACTTTGGTTAACGCGGCTTCCCCGCGCAGCCGCCCCGCGGACATGGCGGACGTTTACACTCGCGCCCGCAAACCCCTGCCTTTCCAAGGAAAAATCCGTGCGCACCCTCCCCGCCGTTCTGCTTCTCGGCCTGCTGGCCACCCCCATCGCCCATGCGCAGTTCGCAGGCGTCACCAGCCCCAGCGGCCTGGTTTTCCTGTCGCTCAAGGAAGGCGTGGGCGCCTCTCCGGCAGTCACCGATACCGTCAAAGTGCATTACCGGGGCACCTTCGCCGATGGCAAGGAGTTCGACAGCTCCTACAAGCGCGGCGAGCCCACCGAGTTTCCGCTCAACCGCGTCATCCCCTGCTGGACCGAGGGCGTGCAGCGCATGAAGCCCGGAGGCAAGGCCAAACTGACCTGCCCGCCTTCCATCGCCTACGGCGAACGCGGCGCGGGCGGCGTGATTCCGCCCAACGCCACCCTCACGTTCGAGATCGAACTGGTGTCCGTGCGCCGCTGAGCGGCGCTCCCCACTGTGGCTGTACGGGCGTACACTCCTGCGCACAGGCCACGGCCTCGCCGCGCACAGGGTGCGGCCGAGGTCGGCGCCCCCTGCCCATGAGCCTTCCCGACCTGTCCTTTCTGCTGCGCGACCAGGCCCCCGATCCCGGACTCGCCCCCCCACCCGAGCCTGCCAGCCCCCCTGCGTATGCCGAAGGCACCATGCCCGCGCTGATCGCCGGGCTGCGCGCCTACCAGGCCGAACTGGAGGCGCAGAACAAGGTGCTGCAATACAGCCAGGCGGCCGCCGAAAGCGCCTCGGAGCGCTTCGAGGCCCTGTTCTCCAGCGTACCGCTGGCCCTGATGGTGGTGGACGAATACGACGTGGTGGTGCAGGCCAACGCCATGGCGCACCGCTCGTTCCAGCCCACCGAGCACGACCGCCCGCTGACGGCGCTGATGCCTTTCGTCAGCGACGGCGACGCTGCGCGCGTGCGCCAGGCCTTCGCCGTGGCGCGCGAGCAGGGCCACAGCGAGGCCACGGAAGTCGTCTTCCACATTGGTGGCGATCCGCGCATCACCGGCGACCTGCATATCGCCTGCATCGAGATGGCGCAGGACGGCGCCGCGCCGCTGGTGCAGTTTCTCTGCGCGGTGATTGACCAGGGGCCCGTGCTCGCAGAGCGCCAGGCCCTGCAACAGCGCAACGAGCAACTCCATGCCAGCGAGAAGCGGCTAGCGGCCATCATCAACTCCGCGCTTGATGCCATCATTTGCGTTGATCAACACCAGCGCATTACGGTGTTCAACCCGACGGCGGCTGCGCTGTTCCAGTGCAGCACCAGTGACGCCCTGGGCAGCCCGCTGCAGCGGTTTCTGCCCGACGCTGCCCAGGCCCTGGCCTTTGCACAGCTCACCACACAGGCCCTGTTGGGCGAGATGACGGCGCTGACTGCTAGTGGAAAGGAACTGGCAGTGGAGGTCAGCGTCTCGTTCGAGCGCCATGCCGAAGGCGAAACCACCACCGTGTTCGCGCGCGACCTCACGGGCCGCAAGAAGGCCGAGGCGCACCGCAGCGAACTCGAAGCGCAGTTGCGCGAGTCGCACAAGATGCAGGCCGTGGGCACCATGGCCGGTGGCATTGCGCACGACTTCAACAATATCCTGGGCGCCATCCTGGGCAACGTCGAGCTGGCCAAGGCCGACTGTGGCAGCGGCTCGCCCGCACTGGAGAGCCTGCTGGAGATCGAGAAGGCCGGACGCCGCGCGCGCGACCTGGTGCGCCAGATCCTCACCTTCAGTCGCAACGATCCACCCCGGCGCACCGCCGTGCCCGTGGCCGAGGTCATGCACGACACCGAGCGCCTGCTGCGCGTCACGCTGCCCCCGGCCATCGACCTGCACATGCATTTGCCCAAGGGCCTGCCGCCGGTGCTGGCCGACCCCACGCAAGTCGAGCAGGCCCTGCTCAACCTGTGCACCAATGCCATCCATGCCATCGGGCAAGCGCGGGGCACAGTGAAGGTCGATGCCGTGCTTGCGCCCCCCGACCAACGCCTCTGCGAGCGCCTGGGGCTACCTGCGGGCGACTATGTGGCCATCAGCGTACAGGACAACGGCCCGGGCATGGATGCCGCCACGCTGGAGCGCGTGTTCGAGCCCTTTTTCACCACCAAGCCCGTGGGCCAGGGCACAGGACTCGGGCTGTCCGTGGTTCACGGCGTGATGCGCACCCATGCTGGCGCGGTCGATGTGCACAGTGCCCCCGGCCAGGGCAGCCGCTTCACGCTGTATTTCCCGGTGGCGGAGGCATCGGTGCCTGCGGCTGAGATGCATGCACCTGCGCGCGTACCGGCCACGGCCCATGCGCCCCAGCAGCAGAGCTACCACGTCATGTACGTGGACGACGACCAGGCCCTGGTGTTTCTGGTGCAACGCCTGCTGCGTCGGCGCGGTTACCGGGTGAGTGGCTTCAACGACCCGCACGCCGCCGCTGACGCCCTGCGCGCAGCGCCACAGGACTACCACCTGCTCGTCACCGACTACAACATGCCCGGCTACTCCGGCGTCGACCTGCTGCTGGAGGTGCGCACCATCCGCCCCGACCTGCCTGTGGCGCTGGCCTCGGGCCATGTCACCACAGAGATCGAGCAGGCCGCCCTTGCCGCAGGGGCGCGCGCCCTGATCCACAAGCCCAACGACGTGCAGGAGCTATGCGACACGGTGGACCGCCTGGTCAATGGCGAACCTTGAGGACAGCGGCCCGGCGGGCCCCGAATGCCTGTACGCCGACGACGATCTGCTGGTGCTGACCAAGCCCTCCGGTCTGCTGTGTGTGCCTGGACGAGGCCCTGACAAACAGGACTGTCTGAGCGCCCGCGCGCAGCAGCGCTGGCCCGAAGCCCTGATCGTGCACCGTCTGGACCAAGCCACCTCGGGCCTGGTGCTGATGGCCCGCAACCCCGAAATGCAGCGCCGCCTGGGCCGCTCCTTCGAACTGCGCGAGATGCACAAGCGCTACCAGGCCATCGTGGCCGGGCAGATGACGGCCCCGGTGAATGGCGCCTGGGCCGAGATCAACCTGCCGATTGCCGCAGACTGGGAGCGCCGCCCGCTGCGGGTGATCGACCCGGTGCAGGGCAAACCCAGCCAGACGCGCTGGCGCGTGCTTTCGCACGATGGCGGCGCCAACACCACCCGCATCGAACTGGAACCGGTAACCGGGCGCACGCACCAGCTGCGCGTGCACCTTGCGGCCGTAGGCCACGCCATCCTGGGCGATGCCCTGTACGCGGAAAGCGCCGTGCACGCCCAGGCACCCCGGCTGCTCTTGCATGCATGCTGGCTGGCTTTCGAACACCCTGGCACCCGCCAGTGGATCGAGTTTTCACTGCCTGCACCGTTCTGAGACCCATCAGGGGATGCGCCCCGGCACGAAACACTGCGGGCAAGGCCTCAACGGGCGGCACAGCACTGCACGTTGTTGCGGCCTGTTTCCTTGGCCTGGTAGAGCGCCTTGTCGGCCTGGTTGAGCAGATCCTCGAAAGAACGGTCGTCCCCCTGGCGCAACGTGGAGACACCGATGCTGACGGTGACGCGGGCCGTCGCCCCAGCTTCGTTGACGACCACCTGCAGCGCCGCCACTGCATCGCGCAGCGACTCGGCCAGGCGCAGCGCGTCGGGAGTGTCGGTTTCCGGCAGCACAAGCACGAACTCCTCGCCGCCATAACGCGCCACCGTGTCCACGCCCAGGCGCGTGCGCGCCCGGCAGGCCTGGGCCACGGCGCAGATCACCCGGTCACCCGCCAGGTGCCCCCAGTCATCATTGACCGCCTTGAAAAGGTCGATATCGACCACCATCACCGACAGCGGGTGCCCGAACCGCTGCGCACGCCTGCATTCGTTCACGCCCAGTTCCATCAGGGTGCGGCGGTTGGAGAGCCCCGTCAGCGAGTCATTGGCCGCCAGCAGCGCCAGTGCGGCATTGAGCTGTTGCAGCAAGGCATTCTGTTCGGTCAACTGGCGGTTGATCTGCTCGATTTCGTCTTCCCTGCGCTTGCGGTCGTCGATATTGAACGTCACCCCGATCAAGCGCTTGCCCGGCGTGCTGCTCTTGCCGTCCATGATGCGGCCATAGTTGGCGTACCAGACCCATTCGCCGCTCTTGGAGCGCAGCCGGAACTCGCAGCGGTATTGGGGCGTGCGGCCCGACAGGTGGTCGTCCACGGCTTTTTTCACCTTGTCCAGATCGTCAGGGTGGAAAAGCCCGTAGATGCCTTGCAGGTCGGAAGCGATCTCCTCCTCGCTGAATCCCAGTTCCACAAAGGTCTTGCTGGCCTTGAGAGTCACCTCGCCGGTGATCAGATCGTTCTCCCACAGATCCAGCCCGGCAGCTTCCAGCGCCAGCTCCAGCCGATCCTTGTTGAGATCTGCGTCACCCATGGTGAACGACCGACGGGCAACATGGCACCGGCACAGCCCATGCCGCGAACCGTGGCGCCACGGCGGCGCCCACCGAGAGCGGCTGAAAATCAGGCCATCCGTCCATGCAGCAATTGATCACACACTCTCCTGAACCCCGTCCCCATTCTGTCTCAGAGCAAGACTATGCCACCGCCATCCCGGGCACCCGCTATTGGAAACCCTGACATCCCTCAAGGCACTGCCACGACCGCGCGCAGAGCACTGACGCAGGCGTGGCCCACGCCCGGGCTCACAGACGAGTACCATGCTGGAATGCCTTCACACCTCACCATTCTGACCGGTGCATCGCGCGGCATGGGGCTGGCCATGGCGCGCCAGTTGCTGCGCCCCGGCCACACGCTGCTGTGCCTGTCGCGCCGCTCCAACCCCACACTGGCCGACGAGGCTGCGGCCCAGGGCGCTCCCCTCATGCAGTGGGAACAGGACCTGGCCGACACCGAGCAGGCGGCCCAGCGACTGCGCGACTGGCTGCGGGATGTTCCACAGGGGGGTTATGCCAGCGCCACCCTGATCAACAACGCCGGCGTGATTCCCCCCATCGCGCCGCTCTCGGCCAGTGCTGCGGCCGACCTGGCCATGGCGCTGCGCGTCGGGCTCGAAGCCCCCATGCTGCTGTGTGCCGCCTTTCTGGGTGCCACCGAGGGCTGGAGCGTGCCGCGCAAGGTGCTCAACATTTCTTCGGGACTGGGGCGCCGTCCCATGGCATCGCAAGCGGCCTATTGCGCAGCCAAGGCCGGCATGGACCATTTCACGCGCTGCATGGCACTGGACGAAGAGCGCAAGCCCCATGGCGCACGGGTGTGCTCGCTGGCGCCAGGGGTGATCGACACCGACATGCAGGTGCAGCTGCGCGCAGCACACCCCGATGCCTTCCCCGATGTGCACAACTTCGCCCAGCTCCAGAACAGCGGCATGCTCAGCAGCGCGCCCGATGCCGCCGCCCGTGTGCTGGCATGGCTGCAGCGCCCCGACTTCGGCGCCCAGCCCGTGACCGACGTGCGCGATGCCTGATGCACTATTATTTTGATAGCTACTGGCGCTTAACCCCAAAGCGCAAAACCCGTTTTTTACATTGAAAGGATAGAACCATGACCCGTGAAGTCGTTGTTATCAGCGCTGTGCGCACCGCCATCGGCACCTTCGGTGGCAGCCTGAAGGACGTGCCCCCCACCGAACTGGGCGCACTGGTGGTGCGTGAGTCGCTCGCCCGCGCCAACGTGCAGGGCAAGGACGTGGACCATGTGGTGTTCGGCCACGTGGTCAACACCGAGCCCAAGGACATGTACCTCTCGCGCGTGGCAGCGATCAACGGCGGCTGCGCCGAGGGCACCCCCGCGTTCAACGTCAACCGCCTTTGCGGCTCGGGCCTGCAGGCCATCGTGTCGGCGGCGCAGAGCATCCAGCTCGGCGATGCCGATGTGGCGATTGGCGCCGGAGCCGAGGTCATGAGCCGCGTGCCCTTTGCCAGCCTGAACATGCGCTGGGGCGCCCGCATGGGCGACACCAAGATGGTGGACATGATGATTGGCGCGCTGCACGACCCCTTCCACAACATCCACATGGGCGTGACGGCCGAGAACATCGCCGCCAAATGGGGCATCACCCGCGAGGACCAGGACCGTCTGGCCGTGGAGAGCCACAACCGCGCCGAGCGCGCCACGCAGTCGGGCGTGTTCAAGGACCAGATCGTGCCCGTCACCCTCAAGAGCAGGAAGGGCGATGTGCAGTACGCCTCCGACGAGCACTTCCGCCCTGGCGCCACCCTGGAAGACCTGGCCAAGCTCAAGCCCGTGTTCATCAAGGAAAACGGCACGGTGACGGCCGGCAACGCCTCGGGCATCAACGACGCTGCAGCTGCCGTGGTGCTGATGGATGCCGGTACCGCCAAGGCCCGTGGCGCCAAGCCGCTGGCGCGTCTGGTGGCTTACGCCCATGCCGGCGTGGACCCGAAATACATGGGCATCGGCCCGGTGCCGGCCACGCAACTGGCACTGAAAAAGGCCGGGCTCACCGTCAACGACCTGGACGTGATCGAAGCCAACGAAGCCTTCGCCGCCCAGGCCTGCGCCGTCACCAAGGACCTGGGCCTGGACCCGGCCAAGGTCAACCCCCATGGTTCGGGCATCTCGCTGGGCCACCCCATCGGCGCCACGGGCGCGCTGATCACGGTGAAGGCCATCCACGAACTGCAGCGCATTCAGGGCCGCTACGCGCTGGTGACCATGTGCATTGGCGGCGGCCAGGGCATTGCGGCCATTTTTGAACGCATCTGACAACCCCTGCGTACCGGGCGGCTGCGAGCCGCCCTTTTTCCTGATCCGACGGAGATTTTCTCGATGATTCGCCAACTGCTCTCCTTCACCGCGCTCGCCCTGGCCCTGGGCGCCCCGGCCCACGCGCAAGCCCCGGCCCCTGCCTATCCGGCCAAACCGATCCGCCTGATCGTGCCCTTCCCGCCCGGCGGCGGCACCGACATCCTCTCGCGCCTGGTGGCCACCAAGCTCACCGAAAGCGCCAAGTGGACCGTGGTGGCCGACAACAAGGCCGGCGTCGGCGGCACCATCGGCATCGGCGAGGCCGTGAAGGCCGCCCCCACGGGCTACGACATCGTGATGGGCCAGAAGGACAACCTGGTCATCGGCCCCTGGCTCTACAAAAACCTGCCCTGGGACCCCACCAAGGATCTGACCACCGTCGCCCACGTGGCCTACACGCCTGTCATCATCGCCACCAGCGTCAACAGCANNGGCAACGGCACGTCCATCCACCTGGCGGGAGACCTGTTCGAGAAGGCTGCGGGCATCAAGCTCAGCCACATCCCCTACAAGGGCTCCAACCCGGCGCTGATGGATGCGCTGGCGGGCAACGTGGACCTGCTGGTGTCGTCCCTGCCCTCGGCCATGGGCCAGATCAAGGCCGGCAAGCTACGCCCGCTGGCCGTCACCTCGGCCCAGCGCAGTTCCTCCCTGCCCGATGTGCCCACGGTGGCCGAATCCGGCTTCAAGGACTTTGACGTGAGCACCTGGTATGGCCTGTTTGCCCCGGCCGCCACGCCAGCCGCCGTGGTGACCACGCTGAACACCGAGGTCAACAAGCTGCTGGCCACGGCCGACATGAAGGCCGCCATCCATGCCCAGGGCGCCGAGCCGCTGGCCCTCACACCGGCACAGTTCGACACCTTGCTCAAGACCGACTATGCCAAGTGGAAAGGCATCGTCGAGGCCTCCGGCGCGAAGATCGAATAAATCCGGTACTGCACAGCAAAAAGGCTCCCGTGGGAGCCTTTTTGCTGGGAAAGCGCTGCGCCGGTCAGTCGCGCACCACCAGCACGGGCACATGCACCAGGCCCAGCACGCGCTGCGTGACGCTACCCAGCACCAGCTTCTCGATGCCACGGCGGCCATGCGAACCCATGACGATCAGATCGGCCCCCATGCTGTCGAGCGCGCGTGCGATGCCTTCCTGCACGGCATGGCCTTCGCCCACCACGGTCGTGGCTTCGACGCCCGCTTCCTGCATGGCCTTCTTGGCCGCATCGAGAGCGGTGTTGGCCTCGGCCGTGGCGGCGCTGAGGTACTGGGCCTGGCCGTAGGCAAAATCAGCGCCCACACCCGTGAAGGGATACGGATCAATCACATACAGGACAGTGACGGCACTGCCAAAGGTCTTGGCCAGACCGGAGGCCTTGGACACTGCCAGCATCGAGGTGGGGGAACCGTCCACGGGGACCAGAATGTGCTTGAACATGAAACTCTCCTTCGGTTGATGGGAACAGCCCGCACCCGGAAAGATCACGCCAGGTGGGCAAGCATGTGCGCAGAAGTGTAGCGCGGTGAAGTGCCTGCAACGCACGATAAGGCGCTTTCATGACCACGCTGTCCCACGCATCACGGCTGCGAACCGGCAGCAATGCACCGTCCGCAGGCATACGGGAATCTGTTCGCGGCGCCAAGCACCGCGAAGGCCACCGCCCGCTCAGTCGCGGTGCTTGTTGCCGTTCCCATGGCCCCGTCCCTTGCCGGGGCCTGGGTCGCCGCGCTGGTCATAGCGCGGTTCATGGCGTTTGTCATACCGAGGTTCATGGTGCTTGCCATAGCCCCGGTCGTCATAGCGGCGCGGTGGCTCCTTGACGAAGTACACGGGCTGGTTGCACGCGTTGTAGCGCGCGCAATGCTTGCCCCAGTTTTTAGCATGCCCCGGCGGCACGTAGAGGTAGATCGGTGAACGGGGCACGACAACCGCAGGCTGATGGATGATCACCGGCTGCGGATACAGCAGTGGCGGCGGCGGTGCGTTGCCAATCTGGATCCGGCCATAGACACCAGGCGCGAGTTCGCCGCCCACGGTGGCATTCACATAAGCCTGGGCATGCGCAGCCCCGCCAGCCACCCAGAACAGAACGGCGGCAGCCCCCCAAAGACGCAGTTTTTTGTGCATATCAATCCTTCAAGCAGTAGACAACTCGGATTCTCACCCCCTTGTCAACGCCACTGCGTAGGACAAAGCAGAAATCATGGGAAAAATCACAGAAAAATGGCTGTTTTGCATTACCGCAACGTGCGCTGCAAGCTGCGTTTTTATAGCATCACGGTGTGTCTGCTGTGAATACAGCTTCCAAGCGAGGGCCCGCCACGATGCTGCGTCATGTGGAGGTACAAGGAGCCATACCGGCTTGCTTGGAACCCCGGAGAAGATGCGACGCCCACATTCGTAACACTTTTTGACAAAAGCAGGCCAGGCCCAAGGCCCTGCGTGTAGCATGAACGCCAAACCACCCGCCAGAAGCCATGCCCCACGAACGACGCCACTACATCCGAGTGACCTTTGATGCACCGGCACAACTCACCACGGCCACCAGCACCTACAGCACCCATGTGCTCGACCTCTCGCTCAAGGGCGCGCTGGTAGCGCTGGCACCGGGAGTGATATTGCCCCCGGGCACCCTGTGCCAGCTCACGGTACCGCTGACCAGCACCAGCGACCACATCGCCATGTCGACCGAGGTGGCGCATGTCGAGGGCCATTTTGCCGGGCTGCTGTGCCGCTCCATCGACCTCGACAGCGTGACGCACCTGCGTCGCCTGATCGAACTGCAGCTGGGCGCGCCCTCCCTGCTCGAGCGCGATCTGGCCGAACTCACGGCACATGCGGCTGATCCGCCTGTACATGGAGAAACTCGGCAGGCAAAGGACTGAATGCTACTGGGCCGCTTCCGCGTCCTGCAGCAGCCGCCACATCACCTTGCCACTGCCGCTCTTGGGCAGTGTGTCGACAAACTGCACCTTGCGCGGCACCTTGTACACCGCCATGTTCTCGCGGCACCAATCGATGATCTCCTGCTCGGTGGTGTGCTTGTGGCTGGCACGCAGCACCACCACGGCCTTGACACTCTCACCCCGATAATCATCGCGCATGGAAATGATGCAGGCCTCCTGAATGGCCGGATGGCGGAACATCAAGGCCTCCACCTCGGCGGGCCACACCTTGAAGCCCGAGGCATTGATCATGCGTTTGAGGCGGTCGGTGAGGAAAAAATAGCCATCGCTGTCCACATGGCCCAGGTCGCCCGAGCGGAAGAATCGCTTGCCTTCAAAATCGACAAAGGCGGCCTCTGTGGCTGCAGGCCGCTTCCAATAGCCGTCAAACACTTCGGGGCCGTGGATGATGATCTCACCCTGCTCGCCCACGGGCATTTCCTGCAGGGTATCGGGGTCCACCACACGCGCATCGGTGCTCATGAAGGGAATGCCCAGGCATTGCTGCTTGGGGCGGTCTGGCGGATTGGTGTGCGAGGGCGCTGCGGTTTCCGTCAGGCCATAGCCTTCGGCATAACGCAAGCCGTACTGTTCCAGCAGTCGTTGCGCCACGGCCTGTGGCATGGCGGCGCCGCCGCCGCCGATGTAGTTCAGGCTGGAGAGGTCGTACTGGGCAAAGTTCGGGCTGGCCAGCAGGTCGATGACCATGGTGGGGATGTTGGTCCAGGCCGTGACTTTCCAGCGCGAAATCAGTCGCCCAGCCAGGTCACGGTCCCAGCGCGGCATGATCACCAGCGTGGCGCCGGTGTAGATGGTGGCATGCATCACGCTCACCATACCCGTGATGTGGAACATGGGCACGACCGCCAGGGTGATGTTCTCGGCGGAGGCGTTGCCCCACAGGCTGCTGGCCACGGCGTTGTGCATGATGCTGCGATGCAGGTGCATGCAACCCTTGGGCAGACCGGTGGTGCCGCTGGTATAGGGCAGCACGGCCAGGTCGCTCGGCCCCGCCACATGCTTGGGCAGTGCATCCGCGCAATCCGGCATGTCGCTCCAGGAGTGCACCTGGCCGCCTTCGAGTGACGGCAGCGGATGGGCGGTGCAGAGCCAGTCGTGCCAGGCTGCAGGGGGTGCATCCTCGCCCGCCGTCGGGGGGGCAAATGCATCCGTGAACTGTGTGGCCACCAGGTGCCTCAGCCCCTGCCCTGCAGGCAAGGCATTGCTCGCCTTGGCCAGCTCGGGCGCCAGATCGGCCGTGGTGATGGCCACGCGGGCGTCGGGGTCGGTGATGTAGTGCTTGAGTTCTTCGGCCCTGTTCATCGGGTTCACGGGCACCACCACTGCGTTGGCACGCAGGATGGCGAAATGCGCGAGCACCAGTTGCGGGCAGTTCTGCATGCACAGCACCACCCGGTCGCCGCGCTGCACTCCGAGCGCATGCAGTTGCGCGGCCAGCCGCTCAGCCCCTTGCGCCAGTTCACGGTAGCTGAGCGTGCGGCCAAAGAAGACCAGCGCCGTCTTGTCAGGGTAGCGCAGCGCGCTGATGGCCAGGTTGTGCCACAGCGAGGTGGCGGGCGGCGTGATGGAATGGGGCAGACGAGAGGGCCAGAAAGCGTGGTGGGCGTGCATGGTGAATCCTTTGCGCTTCAGTCTAGGACCCGGACTGCAGCGCGGCGTTTCGGGTTTGTCCCACCCCCGTGTCACCTGCAGGTCACCCGCTGGAGACGCCGATCTGCCGTGCACGCACCCGGGGCTCAGCGCCCCGGGTGGCGGTCCTGTGGGTCAACGCATCTCGAGGGCTTCCTGGTGAAACCGGGGGCGCCCCCCCATGGCGCGGAGGCCATCACGCAAGGCATCGGCCAGCCCGCTGGGGCCGCAGAACCAGATTTCCGCATGCTTCGCCTCGCCCAGCGATTGCGCCGTCAAGGTGCCTCCCTGGCGTGCACCGTGGATGTGGAGTTGAACGCCCGGAAGTGCAGCGCAAAGCGCTTGCAGCCGAGGGACAAACACATCGGAGGCTTGGTCGCGGGTGCAGTAGTGCAGATCGGCGGCGGGCGCCGTTTCCGGGTGGGCCTGCAATGACTCCAGCCAGGCCAGAAAGGGCGTGACACCGATGCCCCCCGCAATCCAGATCTGTCGGGCCCGGCGATTGATGCGCGCCATGTCGAACCGGCCGTACGGCCCCTCCACCCGCACCGTTTGCCCCATCTGCAGACGACGGCCTAACTGCCCGGTGTAGTCACCCAGCGCCTTGATCTGAAAGCTGATGGTCTGGTCGCCCTGATCCGCACTGGCAATGGTGAATGGGTGCGCGCCCTCTTTGTCGTCAAACGTGACAAAGGCAAATTGCCCTGGTCGGTGCCCGTGCCAGCCCTGGCTGAGGCGGCACCGCACCGTGGTGACATCCTGCGCGGGCTGCTCGATCGCGACGATTTCGCCGTGCACCTTGCGAGACCTCCCGATGCGGTTGAGCAGCGAATGCAGCGCACCATAGACACCCACAGCCAGGAGCACAGCCATGAGCGCCCCCACAGGCTGGGTCCAGTAATCCGCCGGCGCCAGCAACGCGGCATGGAAGGCCAGCATCAGATACAGCACGGGCATGGCCCGGTGCAGAATGCTCCAGGTGCGGTAGGGGAATTTTTTCCAGAGCGTGATCACAAGCATCAACAGCAAGGCATAGAGGGCCCATTCCCCCATGTCTTCTGCCAGGTCGCGCAGAACCTCCAGAAATCCCACGAATTTTTCCTTTGGCAGGCGGCCTTCACGGCCAATCGTGGCCTTGAGGATATCGCTCGACATTTCGATCAGCCAATGCAGTGCAGCAAAGGAGACGGCCAGAATGCCGGCCCACTTGTGCGTGCGATAGATGCGGTCCATGCCCCCGAGAGGGACTTCGAGCCAGGCGGGCCGGGTGGCCAGGACCATGGCCAGTGACATCATGGCAATCGTCAGCAGACCGCTGAGGTACATCGTTTCCTGGCGTGCAATCCACAAGGCGTGGGCGCCTGCTGCCGGGGG
>DMZZ01000241.1:0-3494 GCA_003484805.1 Comamonadaceae bacterium
AGCCCAGGATGTTGAAGGTGCTGCTGCCCACCACGTTGCCCACGGCAATGTCGCGCTCGCCCTTGAGGGCGGCGGCCACCGACGTGGCCACCTCGGGCATGGACGTGCCCGCGGCCACGATGGTCAGGCCAATCACCAGATCGCTCCCCCCCAGCGCCTGGGCAAAGGCCCCCGCAGAGGTGACCAGCCAGTCCGACCCCAGCACCAGCAGCCCGAGCCCGGCCACGATCAGCGCGATCTGCACCGGCAGGCGGGCATCCCAGGCCCCGGCCGGAGGGGCGTGAAGTTCGGCATCGAACTCTGCCTGGGCGGCCTGCGTCTCACGGCGCGATTGCACGACCAGAAACACCGTGTAGGCCAGCAGCAGGCCGAAGAACAGCCCGCCGTCGAGCAGGCTGATGCGCCCATCGAGCGAGAGAATCAGCAACAGCAGGGAAGCACCAATCAGGATGGGCACCTCCTGCCGGATCAGCTGCACATGCACCACCAGTGGGGCAATGAGCGCGCTCAGCCCCAGGATGAACAGCACATTGAAGATATTGCTGCCCACCACATTGCCCATGGCCAGGCCCGTCTGCCCATTGAGCACCGCCCCGGCCGACACCGCCACCTCCGGGGCGCTCGTGCCAAAGGCCACGATGGTCAGCCCCACCACCAGGGGCGAAATGCCGAACGACAGCGCCAGCCGGGAAGCGCCGCGCACCAGAATGTCGGCCCCCACCACCAGCGCGGCCAGCCCTGCGGCAAACATCAAAAAATGCATCACGGAAGCACCCGTTTCAGAGATCGAATGGACCCAGTGTGCCTGCGCTGGAACAGGGCCGTGGCGTGTGGGGAATTGGCCCGGTTCAGCGCGGACGGTGCATGCGGAACAATTGTTCCGGCCCCACCGTGAAATAGTCGGCCGGGCCTCCACCGCGCAGGATATGCCCGGCGCCCGCNNGTGTCGTACACGCCGTCTTTGAGCAGCGCCTGGTCGATGTGCACGGCCACCACCTCGCCCAGCACCAGCCAGGTGGGCACTGTTTCACCGTCGATGCCCTACAACTGCAGGATCTGCGTGCTGCGGCATTCAAAGGTGACCGGGCTTTCGGCCACGCGGGGCGGGCGAACGCGGGTGGAGGGCAGGGGCGTGAGGCCCGTCAGGTCGAACTCGCTCACTTCGGGCGGCACGGCGGCGCAGCTCTGGTTCATGGCCTCGGCCAGTTCGCGTGTGGCCAGGTTCCACACAAACTCGCCCGTGGCCTCGATGTTGTGCAGCGTGTCCTTGGCGCCAATGCTGGCAAAGCCCACGATGGGCGGCACATAGTTGAAGGCGTTGAAGAAGCTGTAGGGCGCCAGGTTCAGCGCGCCCGCAGCATTTTGCGTCGAGATCCAGCCGATGGGTCGGGGCCCCACGATGGCGTTGAACGGGTCGTGCGGCAGGCCGTGGCCGCTGCGGGGTGCGTAGCTGTGGAAGGTGCGAAGGGGGGGTGTGGTGGTCATGGGGCGCTGTGCGGAGAGAGGCCACCACCTTAGCGGTACTGGAAGGGGGCTGCAGCTACCCGGTCGTCATTTAGCTATTGATTTCGTAGCTGTAGACGAAATTTCAGCAAACGCCAGGCAGCGATTTTGCTGAGATTTTCAAGAGGCACCGGTTCAGCGCGCTGAGGGGTCCTCCAAGTGAACCGATGCGGGCGGCAGCCTACTTCTGGAACAGCACCAGCTGCGTTTCCGTGGCTACCATGCCGTCCCTGCCAGCGGTCATCGTCACCTCGTAGCGGGTGCCGGGCAGCGGCACCTGCGAGGTGAAGCTGAACGAAAAGTCACCGCTGCGATCGGCCTGCACGCGCTGCGACATCAGTTCCTGGTTCAGGCCAAACACGCCCACCAGCGTGCCCACCGCATTCACCTTGACATCCACCACCGCGCCCGGCACGGTGCGGCCGCGCACGACCACGGTGCCTCTGTCCACCGTGGCATTGTTGGCGTGGCTGGTCACTTGCAGTTGCACCGTGGTCGGCGCAGCGCTCACTTGCGCAGCGACGTTGAAGGTCCAGTTCTGGCGCATGCCATTGCCCACCATGTCGCGGGCCGTCACTTCCACCGGATACCGGCCGGCGGGCAGGTCTGCGCGGTAGGTGAAAAACTGCGCAGTGACCTGTGCAGCGGACGTGACATCACGCCCCGCGATCACGATGCGAACGCTTTGCGGGTCCACACCCACGCCGCCGGCATCATCAAAGGTCCCGGAGACTGAGGTGGCTCCACTGCGCGGGACCGACTCCCCGTCGCGCGGCGACACATTGCGAATCACCGGCGGTCTGGCATCGGTGATCAGAGGCTGGGTCAGGGTCGAAGAGACCGTGCGCTCACCGACACGCAAGGTGGCCACTGCGGGCCGCGACGGCGCCAGGTTGTCCATGCGACGGATGGTGTAAGCGCCTTCATAGACACCGGGCTGCACCTCGCGCATCGGCACGTTGTCGATCACGCCGGGAATGTCGAAATGGGCCCTGCCGCCCGGCGCGCCGTTGAGCGTGAAGCGCAATTCGGCGCCGGGTTCCATCTTGTCAATGGGGGCAACGGAAAAACGGTCGATCTTCAGGCCGGGTGGCGGCGCTGTGGGCGCGGCCCCGTCTCGCCGACCGATGCCCACTGGAAGCGCGTAGTTGCTCGTGATGCTGCGGTTGCGCACTTTCAGCGTGGCACGCACGGCGCTGCGTTCGTTGATTCGGTCCTGGCGGCGGATGGTGTAGGTCCCCGTGTACACCCCCCGTTCGGATTCTTCGAGCACGATGCTGCGGGGCGCACCCTCAATATGGAGTTGCACCCGGCCACGCGGCGTGCCCTCGATGGTGAACTGCAGGTCGGCGCCGGGCCGCAGGCCATCGTCTGTCTCCACCTGCAGTGATCGCAACTCGGCAGCGGCGGGCTGCGCCATGACGGTGCCCGGAACGGCCAGCAGTGCGGTGGCGGCCGGAAGCAGCAGAAAAAGGGCTGCCACCTGGGATCGAATGTGTTTTGTCATGAGGGTCCAACCTTGTCTTTGAGATGGACCCACTCTGACGGGGGCGGAGGTTTTTGAATGTAGGCGGGCGGCGAAAACGGCCTAGGACAAGACGCCGATCGCCTGTCAGGAGAACGCCCGGCCCCGGGCGCCTGTCCGTGACAGACCCTGCCGCAGGCCAAGGCTGCCGACGCAGCCGACCAGCCCGGCTTACTTCTGGGACCCGGCGCCCGGGTCCTCGTTCATCTTGCGACGCACCACCACGGCAAACGTCACAACGCCGATCAGCATCATGGCGATGCCGGTAATGCTCATCAGGCCGTAGTTGGTGGTGAAAAGGTCGTTCAAGAGTTTCATGCGGCTTCCCCAGGTTAAATACACAAACTGATTGTGGTTATTCTGCGGAAGGGGCGCCGACGGGCATTGATGCAAGTCAACGCCAAGGCCTGCACCAGAAAAGCAGGGCTGTCGGCCTGGGGCATCCGCCCGCAGGGGGTTGTCAGAC
>DMZZ01000259.1:0-2576 GCA_003484805.1 Comamonadaceae bacterium
GCCGGTGTCGGGGCGCAGCCAGCGCGTGCGCACGTCGTCCATCCAGGCGCCGCCGCGCTTGCCGGTGCGCGCGGGCTGGTCGAGGTAGAACTGGCCCACGAGCTGGCCGCCGCGCTCGATGCGGTAAAACTCCACGGCGGGGTGCCACACGGGCGCCTGATCGCGGCGGATGGCCACCTCGAACAGCGTTTCGATGATCTTGAACAGGCCCGCGAGCACGCGCGGAGCCGTGAAGTACTGCTTCACCTCCTGCTCGCTGAAGGCGTAACGCGCTTCCTTGAGCTTTTCAGCCACGTAGGGCCAGTCCCAGGCCTGCGGATCGGCCAGGCCCAGGTGATCGGCGGCGAAGGCGCGCAGATCGGCCACATCCTTTTCGGCGTGCGGGCGCGCGCGGCGGGCCAGGTCGCGCAGAAAACCCACCACCTCGGCGGGCGACTGGGCCATCTTCGGCACCACGGACACCTCACCGAAGTTCAGGTAGCCCAGCAGGCGCGCCTCTTCCTGGCGCAGGGCCAGAATTTCACGGATGAAGGCGCTGTTGTCGAACCGCGTCGCATCGCCTTCGGCCTGGTCGGAGGCACGCGTGGTGTAGGCGCGGTACAGCCGCTCGCGCAGGGCGCTGCTGCGCGCGAACTGCATCACGGGCAGGTAGCAGGGCATCTTCAGCGTGAGCTTGTAGCCTTCCTTGCCCTCGGCCTGGGCCGCCTGCAGGGCCGTCTGGCGCACGTCGTCCGGCACACCGCCCAGTTCGTCCGCGCTGGCGTAGTAGGCGAAGGCGTCGGTGGCGTCGAGTGTGTTCTCGCTGAACTTCTGCTGCAGCTCGGCCTGGCGTTCCTGGATCTGGGCGAAACGCTCCTTGTCGGCGCCCGACAGCTCGGCGCCCGAGAGCACGAAATTGCGTACGGCGTTCTTCAGCGCCTGGCGCTGCTCGGCGTTCAGGGTGGCAGGGTCGATAGCCTTGTATTTGGCGTACAGGCGCTCGTCGGCACCCAGGCGCGTCCAGAACTCGGTGATGCGCGGCAGGGCCTCGTTGTAGGCGGCGCGCAACTCGGGCGTGTCGGCCACGCTGTTGAGGTGGCTCACGGCACCCCAGGCACGGCCCAACTCCTCGGTGGCCACGTCCAGCACCTGGGCGATGGCGTTCCACTGCGCCGGAAAGTCGGCCGTCGTCACCGTTTCGAGCGCGGCATTGGCGCGATCGAGCAGGGTGTCGATGGCGGGCGCGACGTCAGCGGGGGTGATGCGGTCGAACGCGGGCAGGTCGGAGAAGTCGAGGAGGGGATTGCTCATGCAGGAATAGATGGCGGTGCGGATGGTTGGTTCAAGTCGTTGAAACGGTTTCAGGCAGTTGCGGCGCGCTCGGCGGCTTCCAGGGTATTGACCAGCAGCATGGTGATGGTCATGGGCCCCACGCCGCCGGGCACCGGGGTGATGTGGCTGGCCACGGCCTTGACACCTTCAAAATCCACGTCGCCGCAGAGTTTGCCTTCATCGTTGCGGTTCATGCCCACGTCCAGCACCACGGCGCCGGGCTTGACCATGTCGGCCGTGAGCACGTCCCGCTTGCCGACGGCAGCGACGATCACGTCGGCCTGCAGCGTCTGCGCCTTCAGATCCTTCGTGCGCGAGTGGCAGACGGTGACCGTGGCGTCCTTGGCCAGCAGCATCAGCGCCATGGGCTTGCCCACGATGTTGCTGCGGCCGATGACCACAGCGTGCTTGCCGCGCAAGTCGTAGCCGATGGATTCGAGCATCTTCATGCAGCCGTAGGGCGTGCAGGGCCAGAAGCCCGCCATGCCGGTCATCAGCGCGCCGGCGCTGGCGATGTGGAAGCCNNGGCAGCGGCAGCTGCACCAGGATGCCGTGGATGGCCGGGTCGTTGTTGAGCGCCTCCACGCGCGCCAGCAGTTCGGCTTCGCCCAGGTCGGCGGGGTACTGCTCCAGCACCGAGTGCAGCCCGGCGTCGTGGCAGGCCTTGACCTTGTTGCGCACATAGACCTGGCTGGCCGGGTTGTCACCCACCAGCACCACGGCCAGGCCGGGGGTGACGCCCCGGGCCTTGAGCGCGAGGGCGCGCTCTGCGACGTTGGAGCGCAGTTGGCGGGAAAGGGCGTTGCCGTCGATCAGTTGGGCTGTCATGGTGATTTTTCAATGAAAATGGCATGCAGCGCCCATGGATAAAGCGCTGTCAGCTATGAAAACAATAGTGTTCAACCCTTGGGCGCGTTCTGGCCCAGGGCAATCTTGAGCAGGTCGGCCACGGTGTTGGCGCCGAGCTTCTCCATGATGTTGGCGCGGTGCGCCTCCACGGTCTTGATGCTGATGCCCAGGTCGTCGGCGATCTGCTTGTTCAGGCGGCTGGCGACGATGCGCTCAAGCACCTGGGCCTCGCGGCTGGTGAGCTTGGAGAGCAGGGCGTCGCGGCTGGCGGCCTGCTGGTAGCCGGCGAAGGCCTGGCGTGCGTGGTCGAGCATGCGCTCGACCAGGCTCACCAGAGCATCCTCATTGAAGGGCTTCTGGATGAAGTCCAGCGCGCCCTTCTTCATGGTGTTCACGGCCATGGGCACGTCGCCGTG
>DMZZ01000259.1:2645-3122 GCA_003484805.1 Comamonadaceae bacterium
CCCTCCAGCAGCCATTGCAGCGAATCGCGAACGGCCTCGTCGTCATCGACCACATAGACGGTACCTTTTTTGGGAATCAAGCTCATGCAATTGTCCTTGGGGGGTGTGCGTTTGCTACAGGTTCTGTAGTGTCGTTGGCAGGCGCAGCGAGTGGCAGCCAGAAGGTAAACCGGCAACCCGTGACCTCCGAACCATTGTAGAGGTTCTCGGCCTGCATCCGGCCCTGGTGGGACTCGACGATGCTGCGGCACAGGTTCAGGCCCATCCCCATGCCCTCGCTCTTGGTGGAGAAAAAGGCCTCGAAGAGGCGTTCGAGCACCTCGGGGGCCAGGCCCTTGCCCGTGTCCTGGACCGAGAACTCCACCACCTGCTGGTTGTCCACTTGCCGGGGCACCACACGCAGTTCGACGCTGCGGTTGGCGGGCGGGCGCTGGGCATGGGCAATGGATTCGGCGCCGTTTTTCATCAGGTTGACCA
>DMZZ01000259.1:3128-11836 GCA_003484805.1 Comamonadaceae bacterium
GCCTCGTCCACCATGGCAGCCACGTCGGCCAGTTGCCGGTTGGGTTCGCTCTTTTTCACGAAATCACGGATGCGCTGGATGATCTGCCCGGCACGCTGCGCCTGGTGGGCGGTCTTTTCGAGCGCGGTGAGCAGGGCTTCCTGGGTGATGGCGCCGCTGTGGATGCGGGAGATGATCCCGCTGCAGTAGTTGCTGATGGCAGTGAGCGGCTGGTTCAGCTCGTGCGCCACGCTCGAAGCCATCTCGCCCATGGTGATGAGGCGGCTGACCGACTGGGCTCGCTCGGTCTGGCGTGCAGCCTGTTCCTCGGCCATGCGCCGGGGCGTGATGTCGGTGGCGATCACCATCTGCGCCAGGCGCCCGTCCACCCAGCTCAGGTAGCGCGAACGCACTTCGAGCCACTTGCCCAGTTCGGGCAGGTAGATTTCGGCGTTTTCCGAGTGCGCGCTGGTCAGGCTGTCGGTGGGCAGACCCATCAGGCCGTCCTCGTCGTCGGCACTGCTGACGCTGGCGCCCGACACCGGCAGCACCCCCGCCTGGGCCACCAGCTGCAGGTGCCCTCCGGTCTGCGAGCCAAACCACTGGCGGTAGAGCTTGTTGGCGAACAGCAACTCTTCGCTGCCCAGAGGGGCGACCGAGACCGAGGCATCGAGCGATTCGAGCACCACGGTGAAGCGCTCGTGCGAGGCCGACAGCTGTTCGCGGATGCGGTTGGGTTCGGTGATGTCGGTCATCGACGTCATCCAGCCCGTCTGCTGGTTGCGTGCATCGATCAGGGGCGAAACATATAGCCGGGCGTCGAACAGCGAGCCGTTCTTGCGCCGCACACGCACCTGGAACCCCCCGGGGACGGTTTTGCCGCTCAGCTCATCCTGCAGCCGGGCGTTGAGCGTGTCGTAATCGGACTCGGGCCAGTAGGGGAAGGGGGCCGTCAGTCCCACCAGTTCCGACTCGCTCCAGCCGGTCATCTGGCAGAACGCCGCATTCACATAGGTGATGCGGCCCTGCATGTCCAGGGCACGCATGCCGGTCAGAACCGAGTTCTCCATCGCGCGGCGAAAGTTCGTCTCGGCCACCAGCGCCAGCTGGGCCTGCATGCGGCGGCGCGTGTGGCGCCAGGTGGCGATCAGCATCCAGGCGGTCATGGCGCTGAGCGTGCCCACCAGCCAGAACAGCCCGCTGCCCACCACCCCCAGCGAGGTGCGATAGGCCTGGGCGCGCAGCACCAGGCCGTTGCCCACGGGAGAGACCGGAATGGCGTAATCGTTGGCCTTGGCACCCCAGGGCACCCACTGCGCAGCCCGCCCGCGCGGCGGCAGCGGCGAGCCGGCCAGCACCCGTTCCTTTTCGTCCAGCAGGGTCACGGCGTAACGCGCCAGCACCTCGGTGGGCGTGCCGTAACGCAGCAGGCTGTCAATGGAGTACTCGCCCAGCACCACGCCGCCAAACTTGCCCTGCACATTGAGCGGGATATGAACCTGCAGCAGGGGCGTGGCCTCGCTGGCGCTTGCGCCGGGTTGGACATACACCGGCTGTTGCAGATCGCGCGTCAGCCAGAAATGATCGGCCGTATCGCCGGGTTTGAGCACCTCGCCCGCGACCCGGATCTGGCTGCCTGCGAGCGTGGGCGCCGCATGGCTGGCTCGGATGCGTCCGCGCTCGTCAATCCAGGTGATGGCCTGCAATTCAGGGTACTGGCTGACCAGCGATTCGGCGCGCTGGTCGAACTGTGTGCGTTCCATGTCCTGGTTGGACAGGTCGCGCGCGATGCGCATGAGCTGCTCCTGGCGCTCCAGCAGGCGCAGGCGCACGCGCTGCTGGGCGTATTCGACGTCGCGGCGCAGGGCTTCCTGTTCGCGCTCGCCTTCCTCCACACGCAGGTACCAGAAGGCCGCCACGATGGCAGCCATGAACAGCAAAACCGCAGCCAGCGGTGCAAGGGCGGCAAAGCGGTCCTGGCGGAGAGGGGACAGGCTGCGCCACCAGTCGCGCCACCACTGTGCGACGGTGATGCGGGGCTGCGGCTGCGGGGCCTCGGCAGGCGGGGTTTCTGGCATCCCTCAAGTGTAGGGGAGCGCCTTGTCCTTATGGCGCGCAGGATGTGCATCTGCAGCAAAATATCATATTAAGAAACGTAAAGGCATAATTTGAAAATACGAAAAACTGTGCAAAAATAGATGCCACGTACTAAATTGTGGCCATAACCCCAGGAGACACACCATGTCCGCTCAGCCCGATTCGCAGGCCGTCCACAGCGCGCCGACCGAACACGACATCGACCTGCAGGAAACCCGCGAATGGATGGAGGCACTGTCCGCCGTCATTGAAAAAGAGGGCCCAGAGCGCGCCCACTACCTGCTGGAGCAACTCCTGGAGCATGCCCGCCAGAGCAGCATCGATCTGCCGTTTTCGGCCAACACGGGCTACGTGAACACCATCGAAGCCGACCAGGAAGCCCATTGCCCCGGCAACATCCAGATCGAGAAGCGCCTGCGCGCCTACATGCGCTGGAACGCCATGGCCATGGTGGTGCGTGCCAACCGCATCAACCCCGCCGACGGCGGTGACCTGGGCGGCCACATCGGTTCGTTTGCCTCGGTGGCCAGCATGTTCGGCGCCGGTTTCAACCACTTCTGGCACGCCGAGAGCGAGAACCACGGCGGCGACCTGCTCTACATCCAGGGCCACAGTGCCCCCGGTATCTATGCCCGTGCCTACCTGGAAGGGCGCCTGAACGAAGAGCAGCTCGACAGCTTCCGCCAGGAGGTGGATGGCAAGGGCCTGTCGAGCTACCCGCACCCCAAGCTGATGCCCGAGTTCTGGCAGTTCCCCACGGTGTCGATGGGCCTGGGCCCGCTGATGGCGATCTATCAGGCGCGCTTTCTCAAATACCTGCATGCCCGGGGCATCGCCAACACCGAGAACCGCAAGGTCTGGGTGTTCTGCGGTGACGGTGAGATGGACGAACCCGAGTCGCTGGGCGCCATTGGCCTGGCTGCGCGCGAAAACCTCGATAACCTGATCTTCGTGGTGAACTGCAACCTGCAGCGCCTGGACGGCCCGGTGCGCGGCAACGGCAAGATCGTGCAGGAGCTGGAGGGCGAATTCCGCGGCAGCGGCTGGAACGTCATCAAGCTGCTCTGGGGTTACGGCTGGGACGAGCTGCTGCGCCGCGACAAGAGCGGCAAGCTCAAGCAGCTCATGATGGAGACGCTCGACGGCGACTACCAGGCCATGAAGGCCAACGACGGCGCTTTTGTGCGCAAGAACTTCTTCGGCCGCTACCCCGAAACCCTCAAACTCGTCGAGCACATGAGCGACGAGGAAGTGTTTGAATTGCGCCGTGGCGGCCACGAGCCTGCCAAGGTCTATGCCGCCTTCCACGCCGCCAACGCCCACAAGGGCCAGCCCACGGTGCTGCTGGTCAAGACCGTCAAGGGCTACGGCATGGGCAAGGCCGGCGAGGGCAAGAACACCGTGCACCAGACCAAGAAGCTCAGCGACGAAGACATCAAGTACATACGCGACCGCTTCAACATCCCCATTCCCGACAGCCAGCTGGCGGACATCCCTTACTACAAACCGGCCGACGACACGCCCGAAATGCGCTACCTGCACGAGCGCCGCAAGGCGCTGGGCGGTTACCTGCCGCACCGCCGCGCCAAGGCCGACGAGCACTTCACCGTCCCCGCGCTCGACACCTTCAAGGCCATCCTCGAGCCGACGGTCGAGGGCCGCGAGATTAGCACCACGCAGGCCTACGTGCGCTTCATCACGCAACTGCTGCGCGACCAGGCCCTGGGCCCGCGCGTGGTGCCCATCCTGGTGGACGAGGCACGCACCTTCGGCATGGAAGGGCTGTTCCGCCAGATCGGTATCTACAACCCCAAGGGCCAGCTCTACACCCCGGTGGACCGCGACCAGGTGATGTACTACCGCGAAGACAAGGCCGGCCAGATCCTGCAGGAAGGCATCAACGAAGCCGGCGGCATGGCCAGCTGGATCGCGGCGGCCACCAGCTACAGCACCAACAACCGCAT
Organism: Comamonadaceae bacterium; assembly: GCA_003484805.1. GTDB lineage: Bacteria > Pseudomonadota > Gammaproteobacteria > Burkholderiales > Burkholderiaceae_C > Simplicispira. The sequence continues at coordinate 7,169 of DMZZ01000259.1, forward strand.
CATGGTGCCGTTCTATGTGTACTACTCGATGTTCGGCTTTCAGCGCATCGGCGACCTGGCCTGGGCCGCGGGCGACATGCAGGCGCGCGGCTTCCTGCTGGGCGGCACCTCGGGGCGCACCACGCTGAATGGCGAAGGCCTGCAGCACGAAGACGGCCACAGCCACATCCTGGCGGGCACCATCCCCAACTGCATCAGCTACGACCCGACCTTCGCGCACGAAGTGGCGGTGATCCTGCACCATGGCCTCAAGCGCATGGTGGAGAAGCAGGAAAACGTCTACTACTACATCACCCTGCTCAACGAGAACTACGCCATGCCCGGTCTCACACCCGGCACCGAAGAGCAGATCATCCTGGGCATGTACCTGTGCAAGCCGGGGGCCGAGGGCGACAAGCGCGTGCAACTGCTGGGTTCGGGCACCATCCTGCGCGAATCCCTGGCGGCGCAGGTGCTGCTGGCCGCCGAGTGGGGCATCCAGGCCGATGTCTGGAGTTGCCCCAGCTTCAACGAACTGGCCCGCGAAGGCCAGGACTGTGAGCGCTGGAACCTGCTGCACCCGCTCGAAGCCCCGCGCACGTCCTTCGTAGCGCGCCAGCTTGACGGCCACGCCGGCCCCGTGGTGGCTTCCACCGACTACATGAAGAGCTACGCCGAGCAGATCCGCCCGTTCATCCCGGCCGGCCGCCCCTACAAGGTGCTGGGCACCGACGNNTCGAGATCAACCGCCACTACATCGTGGTGGCCGCGCTCAAGGCGCTGAGCGAGCAGGGCAGCGTGCCGGTGGCCAAGGTGGCCGAGGCCATCGCCAAGTACGGCATCAATGCCGACAAGATCAACCCGCTGTACGCCTAAACCGAACCGGAGACAAACATGGCATTGGTAGACATCCAGGTCCCGGACATCGGGGACTTTGACGAAGTGGGCGTGATTGAACTGCTGGTGAAACCCGGCGATACGGTCAAGGCCGAGCAATCGCTCATCACCGTGGAATCCGACAAGGCGTCGATGGAAATCCCGTCGAGCCACGCCGGGGTGGTGAAAGACCTGCGCGTGCAGGTCGGCGACAAGGTCAAGCAGGGTTCGGTGGTGCTTACGCTCGAAGTGGCCGGTGGCGCGGCTGAATCTGCATCAAATCAGGCTTCAGCGACCGCTGTACAAGCGCTGGCAGCTCCTAAAACAGAAGCGCCTGTCGCGGCGCCTGCGCCAGTGGCCGCGGCCGCGGCGGGTGGCGTGCTCGAAGTGCGCGTGCCCGACATCGGCGACTTCAAGGACGTGGCCGTGATCGAGCTGCTGGTGAAGCCCGGCGACACCGTGAAGCCCGAACAGTCGCTGTTCACCGTCGAGTCCGACAAGGCGTCGATGGAAATCCCGTCGCCCGCCGCCGGCGTAGTGCAGGAACTCAAGGTCAAGGTGGGCGACAAGGTCAACATCGGCGACCTCGTGGCCCTGCTGACCGGCGCCGCAGCTGCCGCACCGGCAGCCGCTGTGGCTGCTCCCGTGGCTGCCGCCGCCGCACCCGTTGCTGCAGTCCCCGCCAGCGCCCCCGCGCCCGCTGCCACGCCCGCCGCCTCGGTGCCCGCGCACCAGCCCGGCACGCCCTCGGTCGGCCTGCCGCACGCCAGTCCCTCGGTGCGCAAGTTCGCCCGCGCGCTCGGCGTGCCGCTGGACGAAGTCAAGGGCAGCGGCCCCAAGGGCCGCATCACCCAGGACGACGTGCAGAACTTCACCAAGGCCGTGATGACGGGCGCTGCGCAGACACGCGCCGTCGCCGCCAAGGCGCCTGCCGCTGCTACGGGCACCGGCACGGGCCTCGATGTGCTGCCCTGGCCCAAGGTCGATTTCACGAAGTTCGGCCCCACCGAGCGCAAAGACCTTTCGCGCATCAAGAAGATCAGCGGCGCCAACCTGCACCGCAACTGGGTGATGATCCCCCACGTTACCAACAACGACGAGGCCGACATCACCGCGCTGGAAGCTTTCCGCGTCTCTACCAACCAGGAGAACGAGAAGAGCGGCGTGAAGGTGACCATGCTCGCCTTCGTCATCAAGGCGGTGGTGGCTGCGCTCAAGAAGTTTCCCGAATTCAACGCCAGCCTCGACGGCGACGCGCTCGTCTACAAGCAGTACTTCCACATCGGATTTGCGGCCGACACGCCCAACGGCCTGGTGGTGCCCGTGCTCCGCGATGCCGACCAGAAGGGCATTCTCCAGATCAGCCAGGAAATGGGCGAACTGGCCAAGAAGGCGCGCGACGGCAAGCTGGGCAGCGCCGACATGCAGGGAGGCTGTATGTCCATCAGCTCGCTCGGCGGCATTGGCGGCACGCACTTCACGCCCATCATCAACGCTCCCGAAGTGGCCATCCTGGGCCTCTCGAAGAGTGCGATGAAGCCCGTGTGGGACGGCCAGCAGTTCGTTCCGCGCCTGATGTTGCCGCTCTCGCTGAGCTACGACCACCGCGTGATCGATGGCGCCCTGGCCGCGCGCTTCAACGCCTACCTCGGTCAGGTGCTGGCGGACTATCGCCGCATCCTGCTGTAAAGGGAACCGCACCATGGCAACGATTGAAATCAAGGTGCCCGATATTGGCGACTTCGCCGAAGTGGGCGTCATCGAAGTGCTGGTTCAACCCGGCGACACCATCAAGGCCGAGCAAAGCCTCGTCACCGTCGAGTCCGACAAGGCCTCGATGGAAATCCCGTCGAGCCATGCCGGCGTGGTGAAAGAGCTGTTCGTCAAGCTCGGCGACAAGATCGCCGAGGGCAGCGTGCTGCTCACACTGGAGACGGCGCAGGCCGCCGCCCCCGCTGCTGCACCCGCAGTTTTAGAGCAAAAACAGGCCCAAGCGCCCGCAAATAAAGCGCAAGAAGCTATCAAAACAGAAGCTACCGGCTTTGTCGGTAGCGCCGACCTGGAGTGCGACGTGCTCGTGCTGGGCGGCGGCCCCGGCGGCTACAGCGCCGCTTTCCGCGCAGCGGACCTGGGCCTGAAGGTGGTACTGGTCGAGCGCTATGCCCAACTGGGCGGCGTGTGCCTGAACGTCGGCTGCATCCCCAGCAAGGCGCTGTTGCATGTGGCTGCGGTCATGGACGAAGTGTCACACATGGCCGACCTGGGCGTAGATTTTGGCGCGCCCAGCGTCAACGTGGACAAGCTGCGCGGCCACAAGGAGAAGGTCATCGCCAAGCTCACTGGCGGCCTGGCCCAGATGGCCAAGATGCGCAAGGTGACCACCGTGCGCGGCTACGGTGCCTTCGTGGGCGCCAACCACCTCGAAGTGGAAGAAACTACCGGCACCGGCCAGGACAAGACGGGCACCAAGAAGGTGGTGGCCTTCAAGAAGGCCATCATCGCCGCGGGCAGCCAGGCTGTGCGCCTGCCCTTCATGCCCGACGATCCGCGCGTGGTCGATTCCACCGGCGCCCTGGCGCTCAAGGAAGTGCCCAAACGCATGCTGATTCTGGGCGGCGGCATCATCGGCCTGGAAATGGGCACCGTGTACAGCACGCTGGGCGCGCGCCTTGATGTGGTCGAAATGATGGACGGCCTGATGCAGGGCGCCGACCGCGACCTCGTCAAGATCTGGCAGAAGATGAACGCCAAGCGCTTCGACAACATCATGTTGAAGACCAAGACGGTGGGCGCCGAAGCCACGCCCGAGGGCATCAAGGTCACGTTCGCCCCGGCGGAAGAGGGCGGCACCGCCCCCGCACCGCAGGTGTACGACCTGGTCTTGCAGGCCGTGGGCCGCACCCCCAACGGCAAGAAGATCGCCGCCGACAAGGCCGGCGTGGCCGTGACGGAGCGTGGTTTCATCAACGTCGACATCCAGATGCGCACCAACGTGCCGCATATTTTTGCCATCGGCGACATCGTGGGCCAGCCCATGCTGGCGCACAAGGCGGTGCACGAGGCGCACGTGGCGGCGGAAGTCATCGCCGGTGAACTGCAAGGCAACAAGGAACTGGCCAGCGCCGCCTTCAACGCCCGCGTGATCCCCAGCGTGGCCTACACCGACCCCGAAGTGGCGTGGGTGGGCCTGACCGAAGACCAGGCCAAGGCGCAAGGCATCAAGGTCAAGAAAGGCCTGTTCCCCTGGGCGGCCTCGGGCCGGGCGATTGCCAACGGCCGCGACGAAGGCGTCACCAAGCTGCTGTTCGACGACAGCCCCGAGGCGCACGGCCACGGCAAGATCCTCGGCGGCGGCATGGTCGGCACCCATGTGGGCGACATGATCGGCGAGATCGCCCTGGCCATTGAGATGGGTGCCGACGCCGTGGACATCGGCAAGACCATCCATCCGCATCCAACCCTCGGTGAATCCATTGGCATGGCGGCGGAAGTGGCGCATGGCTCCTGCACCGACGTGCCCCCGGCACGCAGGTAAGCCGGGGCGCGGCGATGGCAGCCAAGAAGTTTCCCCAAGCCCCCGCTCACCCCGAGCGGGTGTGCTGGGGCTGCGACCTGTACTGCCCGGCCAAAGACATGCGCTGCGGCAATGGCTCGGACCGCACGCAGCACCCGGCGGAGCTGTTTGGGGACGATTGGGATCAGTGGGGCGGCGGGGCAGGGGGCCAAGCCCCGGGAATGGCGCCCCTTGCAAGCCCGGTCCGTGACTGAATCGCGGGTAGGGGTGCTAATCTTACTGTGTCATAAAAGTAACTT
>DMZZ01000291.1:0-4031 GCA_003484805.1 Comamonadaceae bacterium
ACTGGCTGGTCACCTCTGCGGTGGCCTTTGCCCAGGCGCTGGGGGTGAGCGATCTGGTGATTGGCCTGACCATCGTGGCCGCGGGCACGTCCATGCCCGAGGTGGCCACGTCGGTGGCCGCCGCCCTCAAGGGCGAGCGCGACATTGCCGTGGGCAACGTGGTGGGCAGCAGCACCTTCAACATCCTGGGCTGCCTGGGGCTGTCGGGCCTGGTGGCGGGCAGTGCGGGCCTGGCCGTGGCGCCCTCCTTGCTGGCGTTCGACATCTGGGTGATGCTGGCCGTGGCACTGGCCTGCCTGCCCATCTTCCTGTCGGGCCGGGAGATCGCACGCTGGGAAGGCGCCGTGTTCCTGGGCTATTACATGGCCTATGTGTTCTACCTCATCCTGGCGACGCAGCAGCACGACGCACTGGAAACCTATTCCACGGTGATGATGGGGTTCGTGATCCCACTGACGGTCATCACGCTGGTGGTGTCGCTGATCCGGCCGGCGAAAGCCCCCAAGAGTTAACGTCAACGCAGCAGGGTGCGCACAAGCCGTCGCCGGGCTGGCGCGCTACCCCTGCAGGTCCATCTGCTTCAGTGCTCGTTCTTCATTCCCCATCCAGCGTTTTGGTGCTCAGGGGCATGCAATAGACCCACACCACGCGCTCGCTGCCCAGGCGCAATTGCGCTCGCGGCCGCACTCCGGGCACCGCAAACTCCAGGCTGACCAGCCAGGCGCCGGGCGCCATCTCGGCCTGCGCCTTGGCGGCAGCGCGCTCCATGCTCTCGGGCCGCTGAAACAGATAGACGAGCTGGAAGTCGCTCCAGTCGGCACGCCACATATCGCCCTGGCCCACCTGCGCCCAGGGGCAGCGGCGGGCGCACAGCCAGCGCAACGGGCGGCTCCGTTCCAGTCCTTCCAGTTGGGCCAGGGGGTAGGCCTGGCGCAGCGCCAGCAGGCCGTCACCCAGGCCGCAACCCGCATCAAGCACCCGCGCCCCGGGTTCCAGGGGGGCTGCGTCGGGCAGGTCGTCAAGTGCGTCGGCGGGGGTGGGGAACAGCGGCGCATCGCGCCAGGCATTCAGCGGATAAACCAACAGCAGCAGCACCAGTGGCACCAGCCAGGCCCAGGCGGGCAGGCCCGCCGCACCGGTAAGGGCCAGCGACAGCGGAAAACCCGCCGCAATCAGCCCGCGCCGCCACCAGGTGTGGCCCAGCACGCTGGCCGCCACCGCGAGCGTGCAGGCCAGCAGCAGCGCCCACACGGGTGTGGTGACGCGCTGCAGGCTGGCAAACACCAGCCAGGCGCCGCCCCACGCGAGCAGTGCGGGCAGGGGCCAGGGTACGCGAGCCATCCAACTCATGGGGTCCATCAATCAGCTTTGCGCCGCGCAGGGCTGATGGGCCGACGCGGCCCAGGCCAGCGGCCACCGCGCAAGGGCCGCCCCGCCGCGCTGGTGGCGTCCTCCTTCCCGCATCGCGCAGCGAGGCAAGAGAAGGGGGAAGGCGCGCAGCGCCACAGGGGGTTGTTGCTTCATTCTTCAGCGGCCGAAGATGCCTCGCAGGACGTTGATCGGGTTCAAGGCGGGGGCCATGGGATTGGGGCGTGGCCGGTGCGCCACGGCGGGGCTCAGTGCCCGCGCAGGCGCTCGATCAGGCCGTTGAGTGCGTCGAGCGAGCCGAACTGGATGGCCAGCTCGCCCATGTCCTCCACGCGTCCGGCGCGCTTGACGCGTTTTTTCACGCGCACTTCCACATCGGCCATGAGCAGGTCGGAGAGTTCTTCTTCCACCCGCTTGATGTCGCGCGACTTTTCCTTTTTGGGCTTTTGCGGCACGAGGCTGAACTCGGCACCGATGCGCTTGACCAGGGCCTCGGCCTCGCGCACCGAGAGCTTCTTGGCAGCGATCTGGTTGCCNNGCCGTGATCTGCGCGGCGCGGTCGAGCGAGAGCAGCGCGCGCGCGTGGCCCATGTCGATGTCGCCGGCCATGAGCATGGTCTGCACCGGATCGGCCAGGTTGAGCAGGCGCAGCAGGTTGCTGGCCGCGCTGCGCGAGCGGCCCACGGCCTGCGCCGCCAGCTCGTGCGTGAGCCCGAACTCACGGATAAGCCGCTGCAGGCCCTGCGCCTCTTCGAGCGGATTGAGGTCTTCGCGCTGGATGTTCTCGATCAGCGCCATGGCGGCTGCGGCCTCGTTGGGCACGTCGCGCACCAGCACGGGCACGCNNAGCCCCGCCAGCCGCGCCGCGCGGAAGCGCCGCTCGCCCGCGATGATTTCGTATCGGCCCGCGTTCTCGCCCTCGGCCAGGCGGCGCACCAGGATCGGCTGCATGATGCCCTGGGCCTTGATGGATTCGGCCAGCTCGTACAGCGCGCCCTCGTCCATGCGCGTGCGCGGCTGGTACATGCCGGGCACCATCTCGTCGAGGCGCAACTGGCTGGGCAGGCCCGTCTCGGCCGCCTGGGCCTGCTCCACCACCTCGGCCACCTTGGGGCCCAGCAATGCTTCGAGCCCGCGGCCGAGGCCCTTGGGTTTTTTGGTGACCATGCTTTAGAACTTGTCCGTAAATAATTTGCTGCCCCGCAGCGATCTTTTCGGGATGGAATGCAAGGCGCGGTGCGCAGCCCATAGCCCCGCTATGGGTAAGCATCGCAACGCCGCAGACCGCCCGAAAAGAGCACTGCCCTTCGGGTTGGGGCGAAATCGGGCAATTTCGCGCCCTTGTCGCTTGCATGGGCAGCCAGCCCATGCGGCGCGCCAAGACCTCGAACTCATCCCGATTGCGCCCCAACGTGGCATCAAATTATTTGCGGACAAGTTCTATATCTCGTTGTCGTTGTAACCAACTTCGCGCTGATGGCGGATGCGCAGCACGATCACGCGCTGCCGGGTGGCGTCAAATACATAGCGGGCCAGGTATCCGCCCCGCCCACGGCTGATGATGAGTTCACGGTGACCGTGCGCCAGCGGTCGGCCTACACCGGGCTGATGGGTCAGCACGTTCAGGCCGTCGAACAAAAAATCCAGCAACTGCAAGGCCAGCGGATCCTGGCATTCCCACAGAAACGCTTCGAGCCGCACCAGATCGGCCTGCGCCTGCGGCGTGAAAATCACTTCGGCCATCGGGCTTCACAGGAGCTTTTGCGGCACCAGCGGCGCCGGCTGTTCGGCCCGCCCGGCGCGGTACTGGGCCATCTGGGCGAAGTAGGCGCGAACATCCTCCAGGCGGTGGCCTTGGCCCGTGGCCAGCATGTCGCGCTCTGCCGCCAGCGCATCCTGCGTGAACTGGTCGCGCAGCCGCGCCCTCTCGGCCGCATCCGCCAGGGTCTTGACCATGTAGGCGTGGCTCGACATGCCTTGCTTGCGAGCGTCTTCGTCAATCGCCGCCTTGAGGTCGGCGGGCAATTTGAGGCTGGTGGCCACAGTGCTCATGGGTATCTCCTTGGTAGTCAAACATGACTACTTTGCAGTATATCAAGTGCCAAGGCTTCGAGCCACTGGTGGCCCTCGGGCCAGTCGCCCAGACCGGATTCGGCATTGATGTGGCCGCGTGCGCCCAGGTCGACGAAGCGTGCGCCCCAGGCATCAGCCAGGGCCTGGGCGCGCTCGAAGCGGCAGTACGGGTCGTCGCGGCTGCCCACCAGCACGGCGGGAAACGGCAGGCGCTGGCGCGCGACGGGTGCCCAGCCGGGCAGGTAGCCGGCCACGTCGGGCTGCTCCACGTCGCCCGGCGCCACCAACAGGGCGCCCCGCACCTTGGCGGTGTTCTGCGAGTACGCGGCCCACCATGCGGTGAGGATGCAGCCCAGACTGTGCGCCACCAGCAGCACGGGGCCGTCGGCATCGACCACGACCTCTTCAAGCCGCGCCGTCCAGTCGCCACGCAGCGGGCGCATCCAGTCGTGCTGCTCCACGCGCTGGTAGCCCTGGCTCTGCTCCCATCGGCTTTGCCAGTGCTCTGACCCGGAGTTCTGCCAGCCGGGCAGCAGCAGGATGTTGGAGGACTTCATTTGCTATTAGTAACTACTCAGGCCATTTTCACC
>DMZZ01000229.1:0-4194 GCA_003484805.1 Comamonadaceae bacterium
ACGCCCCGCTGCCACGCAACTACATTGAAACCTATGTAGCGCCGCAGTGGCGCGAACCCATGCGCGAGAAAATCCGCCAGTGCCTCATTCAGCGCACGGAGTGGAGCATGGACGTCGAGATCGTTCGCACCGATGGCCGCTGCATCTGGTGCCGCTGGCGTGGCGAGCCAGTGGTGGAGAACGGCCGTGTCATGCGCATCGTGGGCGTGATGCAGGACATCGACGACTCCAAGCGTGCCGAAGAGCGCCTGCGTCACTCGGAAGAGCGCTTCTCGCGCATTTTCCATCTCATGCCCTACCCCATGGGGATGACGCGCCGCGAAGACGGCACCTACATCGACGTCAACCCGGCGTGGGAAAAGATGTTTGGCTTCACGCGCGCCCAAGCCATTGGCAGCTCGGCCATCCAGCTGGGAATCATGACCGCAGAGATGCGCGCGGGCATGATCGAAGCGGCCCAGACCACCGACCTGCTGCAATCCTACGAGACCACCACCACCACCCATACCGGCGAGACCCTGACGGTGCTGCAATCCATGCGCGCCACCGAGTTCGATGGCCAGTCCTGCTGGCTGTTCGCGCTGCACGACATCACCGATCGCAAACACAGCGAAGAACAGGTGCGTGAACGCGAAGCCCTGCTCTCGCTCACCCTCTCGGCCGCTTCGCTGGGCCTGTGGGACTGGAACCTGCACAGCGGCATGATCACCGGCGACCACCGCTGGATGGCCATGCGGGGCCTGCAGGCCGGGCGGGGCACGCCCCCCGCCATTTCCTGGACCGAATCCCTCGGGCCCGAAGACGTGTTGCGCATGACCACTGAAGTTTCGCGGCACGCCAGCAACCCCGAGACGCCTTTCGACGCCACCTGCTGCATCGTGCGCCCCCACGAAAAAGACCGCTGGCTGCGCAACCTGGGCAAGATCGTCAGCTTTGACAGCAGTGGCCAGCCCTTGCGCATGATGGGTGTGTCGATCGACGTCACGGGCCAGCGCGAACAAGAAATGCTGCTGCGCCGGCTGGCCCATTACGACACCCTGACCGGCCTGCCCAACCGCGTGATGCTGGCCCGGCGCCTGGCCGAAGGCATGGAGCAGGCCCAAGCCGATGGCAGCCTGCTGGGGGTGGCCTACCTCGACCTGGACGGCTTCAAGCCGGTGAACGACCGCCTGGGGCACGATGCGGGCGACCGCCTGCTGGTGATCGCCTCCCAGCGCCTGACGCGCGCCCTGCGCCCCCATGACTGCGTGGCCCGCCTGGGGGGCGATGAGTTCGTCATTCTGATGCCCAGCCTCTCCAGCGCCCAGGACTGCAAGCACGTGCTCAATCTGGTGATGCAAAGCATTGCATCACCCTACCAGATCGGTTCGGACCGGGTCACGGTGACTGCCAGCATTGGCTACACGCTCTACCCCCAGGACGATGCCGACGCCGACACCCTCTTGCGCCATGCCGACCAGGCCATGTATGCCGCCAAGCAAGGCGGACGCAACCGCTTCCACGAGTTCGACGCCACACAGGAGCGACAAACGCGCCAGTTGCGCGAACAGATCATCCAGCTGCGCGATGCCCTGGCCAAAGGCCAGTTTGAACTCTTCCTCCAGCCCAAGGTGGACATGCGCCTGGGCACCGTGGTGGGCGCCGAGGCCCTGGCACGTTGGCGCGATCCGGAACAGGGCCTGCTGGCACCCGGTGCGTTCATGCCCCTGCTGGAAGGCACCGAACTGGAAGTGCCGTTTGGTGCCTGGGTGGTCGGAGCAGGCCTGAGCCTCGTGAAAGAGCTGATGCGCCACCAGATTCACCTGCCCGTGAGTGTGAATATTTCCGCCCCCCATCTGCAGCAGCCCGGCTTTGCCGACTGGATGGCGGAGCAACTGGCACAGCACCCCGACGTGGCGGCGGGACAGCTCGAAATCGAGATCACCGAAACCGCCGCGCTCTACCACATCGACCATGTGGCCAGCACCTTGAAGGCGTTGCAGGCGATGGGTGTGGGCACCTCGCTGGATGACTTTGGCACCGGCTACTCGTCGCTTACCTATCTGCGGCGCCTGCCGCTGTCCACACTCAAGATCGACCAGAGCTTTGTGCACGGCATGATGGGCGACGCGGGCGACCTGGCCATTGTGCAGGGGGTGATCGGGCTGGCACGGTCGTTCGGCTACCGCATCATTGCCGAAGGGGTTGAAACCAGCGACCAGGGCCAGATGCTGCTGCAAATGGGCTGCCAGCTGGCGCAGGGCTATTATTTTGCCCGCCCCATGCCGGTCGATGAATTCGTCCAGTGGATGGCCAACGGGCATCCTCCCAGCGTGGGCACACGCCAGCAAACGAGCTGATTTCACATATAAAAATAGCTGCAAGCGCCCATTCAGAAAGCGCTTGCAGCTATATTTTCAGGAGCAATCTCCTGCGGTGATCACGCCTCGACCAAGGCCTTCACCTGCTGCAGCGCAGCCGGGTCTTCCATGGTGGTCAGGTCGCCCGGGTCGCGGCGCTCGGCCACGGCCTGCAGGGCACGGCGCAGCAGCTTGCCGCTGCGCGTCTTGGGCAGGGTGGTGACAAAAAACACGCGCGAGGGGCGGGCCACGGCGCCCAGCTGGCTGTCCACCACCTTCATCACCTCGCCTTCCAGCTTGAGGCGTGCGGCTTCCGTGTCCAGGCCGCTGGCATCGCGGGGCACCGCAAAGGCCATGGCCACCTGCCCCTTGAGCTGGTCGGCAACACCCACCACGGCCACTTCGGCAATATTGGGGTGGGACGAGATGGATTCCTCGATCTCGCGCGTGCCCAGGCGGTGACCGGCGACGTTGATCACGTCGTCGGTGCGGCCCAGGATGAAGTGGTAGCCGTCGGCATCGCGAATGCCCCAGTCGAAGGTGCTGTAGATCAGGCGGCCGGGGATGCTCTTCCAGTAGGTGTTGACGAAGCGATCGTCGTCGCGCCACACGGTCTGCATGCAGCCCGGAGGCAACGGCCCCTCGATGGCGACAACGCCCTTCTGATTGGGCTCTGTCAATTCCTGGCCCGTCACTTCGTCGATCAGCTTCACGGCATAGCCATACATGGCCTTGCCCGGGCTGCCAAAGCGCGTGGTCTGCTGCTCCACACCGTTGGCCAGCGTGAGGATGGGCCAGCCGGTCTCTGTCTGCCAGTAATTGTCGATGATGGGCACCTGCAGCGCGTCGCTGATCCACTGCGCAGTAGGCTCGTCGAGCGGCTCGCCCGCCAGCCACAGGGCCTTGAGGGTGGAGACGTCGTACTTCTTGAGCCAGGAGGCATCCTGTTTTTTCAGCACACGCACCGCCGTGGGGGCCGAGAACATGTGCGTGACCTTGTACTTTTCGACGATGCTCCACCACACGCCCGCGTCGGGGCGGATGGGCAGGCCTTCGTACATGATGGTGGTCATGCCGGCGATCAGCGGGCCATAGATGATGTAGCTGTGCCCCACCACCCAGCCGATGTCGCTGGTGGCGAAGTAGGTCTGACCAGGCTGCGCATCGAAGATGTGCTTCATGCTGGCGGCCAGCGCCACTGCGTAGCCCCCCGTGTCGCGCTGCACGCCCTTGGGCTTGCCCGTGGTGCCGCTGGTGTAGAGCGTGTAGCTCGGGTGCGTGGACTCGACCCACTCGCAGGGCACGGTGGTGTTCAGGTGCTGCTCGCGCAAGGTGGCCCACAAGTGGTCGCGCCCGGCCACCAGGTTCATGGGCGCCAGGCCCCGGTCCACCAGCAGCACGCTGGCGGGCTTGTGGCGCGACAGCCGGATGGCCTCGTCGAGCAGCGGCTTGTAGGGCACGCCCTTGCCGCCGCGCGAGCCGGCGTCGGCGCTGACGATGGCCACGGGCTCGGCATCCTCGATGCGCGAAGCGAGCGACCCCGAAGCAAAGCCGCCGAACACGACCGAATGCAACGCGCCGATGCGCGTGCAGGCCAGCATGGCGAAGGCTGCCTCGGCGATCATCGGCATGTAGATGAGCACGCGGTCGCCCTTCTTCACGCCCAGCGACAGCAGGCTGGCAGCCATGCGCTGCACCTCGGCATGCAGCTCGGTGAAACTGTAGCTGCGCTCGGTATCGGTTTCGGTGGAAATAGCCACCAGGGCAGGCTGGCTGGCCCGGTCCTTCAGGTGCCGATCCACGGCGTTGTGACAAATGTTGGTGGTGCCGCCCACGAACCAGCGCGCGAACGGCG
>DMZZ01000229.1:4231-4592 GCA_003484805.1 Comamonadaceae bacterium
GGGGGTCTCCTTGGCCTCTCACCCTACGGGATGGGTGGGTTTTGAATTCATAATTATTCATGACGGGCTTGCGGGAATCTGACGAGAGCCTCCGTCGTCACTACGGCCTGGCAGGCCACCCCCGTATTTCCGCTCAGAAGTTGTGAACGAACCCCGGCCCTGAAGCGTTGAGCAGTGCATGAGCACTGCGACGATCGGGAACGGAGACGAACAGACCCAGGCGGGACTGTTCGGTCAAGGGGAACTGCCGGCGGGCTCGCCCGTGGTGGAGCCTGCCAGGAGTGGCGGCGCAGCGCGGGTGATGTCGCCGCAGCGCGATCAAGTCGAGTTGCGGGCCGTCGATCTGCAGTCGCGCTGCGCC
>DMZZ01000338.1:0-3467 GCA_003484805.1 Comamonadaceae bacterium
CGCCAGCACCAGGCCGTGCCGCGCGAGCAGATTCCCGGATTCGAGCCCACACAGAGCCCGCCCGACACCCCGGCACCCGGCACCGGGGGCATCAAGGGCAAGCGCCCGAGCAAAAAAGACAAGCTGCGCGCTGCGGCCGCCGCGCTGCAGCCCCCTTTGGACTGAGCTGGCTGCAGTGGTTTCTGTCCACCCACGGCATTCCCTAAACCCTGCCGTGGTGCCACAATGGGTTACAACTCAGGTAGCCCTTGCCCATGCTTACCGACCCCGAACTGCTGCACGCCCTGCCCGTGGCCGTGCTGGTTACCCAGCAGGGGGTGATCCGCGTGGTCAACGCGGCCAGCGTGGCACTGCTCGAAGCCGACAGCCCTGAACAGCTCCTGGGAAGGCCCCCTTCGGACTTCGTCCATACGCTCGACAAGCTGCGCTCGAGCAACCGCATCCACCAGGCCAGCGAGCCGGAGCAGGCAGGACAAGCCAACAAGCCGTCTGAGTTCCGCATTCGCACCTGCCAGGGCCACCTGCGCATGGTGCTGATCTCCACCGTGGCCATTGCCCTGGACGGCGCGCCCGCGCTGCTGATGTGCGGCATGGACGTGACCCACCAGAACGAGATCCAGGAACAGCTGCGCGAGAGCGAGCAGAACTTCCGCCGCCTGTTCGAGAGCATGCAGGACGTCTACTACCGCACCGACGCCCAGGGCGTGGTGCAGCATGTGGGCCCCGGAGTGCGCCGCGTGCTGGGATACGAGCCGCACGAAATCGAGGGCCGCACGGCCGAGTCGTACTACCCGCAAAGCTCCGACCGCGACGCCTTCAAGGCCGCGATTCTGGAAAACGGCGAGGTCTCCGACTTTCCCGGCCAGATGGTGCGCAAGGACGGCACCGTTATCGACATCTCCATCAGCAGCCATGCGCTGTTCGACCACAACGGCAACTTCGCGGGCGTCGAAGGCATCTACCGCGATGTCACCCAGCGCAAAAACCTGGAACGCGAGCTGCAGCGCCTGGCCACCACCGACATGCTCACCGGCATGGCCAACCGGCGGGCCTTCCTGGAACTGGCCGAATCCACCTTCCAGCGCGCATGCGCCCAAGGGGAGCCGCTGACCCTGCTGATGCTCGACCTGGACCACTTCAAGGCCATCAACGACCGTTTTGGCCACCTGGAGGGTGACCGGGTGCTGGTCGAGTTTGCCCGCACCATCAAGACCCATCTGCGCGCCAGCGACACGGTGGGCCGCCTGGGCGGCGAAGAATTCAGCCTGCTGCTGCCGCTGACCAATCCGGCCGAGGGCGCCGAGGTGGCAGCACGCGTCCTCGAAGCCATCCGCTCGCTAGAGCTGACCGATGCCACGGGCCACAGCTACCGCGTCACCACCAGCGTGGGGCTGGGCGCCCAGCACCCCCAGGATCGCAGCCTGCGCGACCTGCTCGACCGCGCCGACCAGGCTCTCTACCTGGCCAAGCACCGTGGCCGCGACCAGCTCGCCACACTCACGGCGGCAGACACATAAGACCAGCCCCCTGCCCGGGAGGCCTCAGCGGGGCATGCCGCAGAATGCACCCATGCACACTCACCACCCCACTCCTGGCAAAGAGCAGATCGCGCTGCTCGAACCATTTGAGCGCCTGGGCCTGGACCGCATCCACCAGGTCACCACAGGCGCCCAGGCCGAACGCGCGTGCGCCGCGCTCGCCGCCGCGCGCTTTTGGGGGTTTGACACGGAATCCCGGCCCACCTTCGCCAAGGGACAGGAATCCGAAGGGCCGCACATCGTGCAACTCGCCACGCTGGACGCCGCCTGGGTCTTTCAGCTGCACGACCCCGACTGCAGCGACCTGGTGGCCGAACTGCTGACCCGGCCCGGCGTGACCAAGGCCGGCTTCGGCCTGGGCGATGACCGCAAGCGCATCCAGCACAAGCTGGGCGTGGAGGCCACCGATGTGCTGGAACTCAACACCGTGCTGCGCCAGCGAGGCTACCGCAAGGACATGGGAGTGAAAGCCGCCGTGGCCGTGCTGTTCAATCGCCGCTTCATCAAGTCGAAAAAAGCGGCCACCTCCAACTGGGCCAACCTGCGCCTGACCGAGTCGCAACTGGTGTACGCGGCCAACGACGCCTATGCCGCAGCGCGTGTTTTTCATGCGCTGGGGCTGGGGTGAAACAGGCGCCCCCCTGTGTCGCTTCGCTCCTTGCGCGGGGCCGCTGGCGCAGATATAAATCTCATAACCAGCACACCCGACCGATCAGCGCGCAGGCACCGGGTCGGCCACCGTGGCCGTCTGGTGCGGCTTGCGCGCCACGATGTAGGGGCGCACGTCGCGGCCCTTGGTCGCATGGTGCTCCACGGCCAGCACCTCGAAGCCATGGCGCGCAATGGCGGCCTCCAGCGTCGGCCCCTGGAAGCAGTGCACCGGTGGTGCCTTGCCCAGGGCACGCGCCAGGGGCAAGGCCACCCAGGGGATCAGCGGGTTCATCTCCGCCACGCACGGGGTTTTGGAGAGGAAGAACCCGCCCGGCCGCAGCGCCTGCCACACGGCATCCAGGCCGCCGTCCAGGTCGGGCAGCAGGTGCAGCACGTTGAAGGCCAGCACCACGTCGTAGGCCTGGGGCGCCTGCCGGGCGGCGCCTGCGGCGTCCAGCACCGCAAAGTCCAGCTGCACCAACGGGGTGGCCGCGAGCTTTTCCTGGGCAATGGCCACCATCTGGGAAGACACGTCGGTGGCGTGCAGATGCCGCACCCGGAGGGCCAGGCGCAAGGCCGTGGTGCCGGTGCCGCAGCCGATCTCCAGCACCTGGTCTGACTCGGTAAGCAGCTCGCTGGTACGGCGCAGGCTGGCCTCGTAACCGGCCTCGTCGGCAATGGGGTGGGCGGCGTATTTGCGCGCCATCTTGTCCCAGAAGCGAGCACTCTGGCGCAGCGTGGCCGGGTCGGGTGGTGCGGGCATCAGCGCATCTGCGGCCGAGGGGGTGGGCGTGGTCTTCATGGCGGGGCGTGAAAGCATGCACCGATGCTATCCATACACCAATCGACCGCATAGGCCCATAGCTAGGCCAGCACGAAATCGATCGCCGCGCACACCGCCGCCACCTGCGCGGCGTTGCATTGCTCGGGAGTGGCGCGGGGGCTGTCAGGGTAGACCTCGGTCGTGGTGGTGTAGCGCGCCCCGGTCACGCTGGCGCACAGGCCCAGTGCACGCAGCGGATAGCGCACCACACCACGCGCCACGGCGGGCGTGCCGATGAGCTGGCCCTGGGCGTCGGCAGGAGCGATGTGGGTGATCTTCTCCACCGCTGCGATGATGGCCTGCTGGAAGGCGGGCTGGGGGTTCTCGGTGTCGTCCACCAGATAAAAGCCGTCGGGGATGCTGCCGGGCTCGAACACCTTGCCGTCGCGCGCGGCCACGGCGGGGCGGTACTCGGATTCGTCGGTGTCGGTGGTTTCGTGCAGGTCGATGTGGGC
>DMZZ01000301.1:0-29544 GCA_003484805.1 Comamonadaceae bacterium
CCCAGCACAACGCGCAGATGGTGGAGCATGCCGTACAGCAGGCCAATGCCCTGGAGGGCCGGGCCAGCACGCTGTCGAGTGCGGTGGAGTCCTTCCGGCTGCAGCAAGGCACGGCCGATGAGGCCGTGGCGCTGGTCCAGCGGGCCGTGGCCATGCGGGCCGGCACCTCGCGCGACCAGTTCCTGCGCACCATCACCGACAAGAGCCAGCCGTTCCACGACCGGGACATGTATGTGTTTGCGCTTGACCGGGCGGGCACCTACCTGGCCTTTGGCGGCAACCCCGCCAAGGTCGGCACGCGGGTGCAGGACATTCCGGGCATCGCGGGCGATCAGCTGGTGCAGGACATCGTGACCCAGGCCGAGCGCGGGCCCGGTTGGGTCGAGTACGACATCAACAACCCGGCCACCGGCACGGTGCAGACCAAAATGTCGTTTGTCCGCATGGTGGACGACGTGTATCTGGGGTGCGGGGTGTACAAGAACCTGGCTGCCCGCGCCTGATCCGGCCGCCTTTTCAACCGGTTCTGCGTGCCCGGGCCCGCGCCAGCGCGGCGGCAATGGCGGCCTGTTTGCCGTCGGTGGCGGGTGGCGGCTGTGGGTTGCCCTTCTCCGGGGGGGGTGGGGCGGCATCGCTGGCCTGACCGGCCAGGCGTGCATTTTCTTCCTGCGCCTCGCGCGCCAGCCGTTCCTGGTGCTGGCCGTAGCGCAAGCGTGCGTGCCGGGCCTTTTCAGGGCTCCATGCGGCCCAGCCGGTGGCCTGGCCGCTGGCGTTTTCCAGGGCCATGCAATCGACCGGGCAGGCCGGAATGCACAGTTCGCAGCCCGTGCAGTGCTGCTCCATCACGGTATGCATGAGTTTGTTGGCACCGACGATGGCATCGGTCGGGCAGGCCTTGATGCACAGGGTGCAGCCAATGCACCAGCTCTCGTCAATCACGACCACGCTGCGGGGGCCTTCGACGCCAAATAGCGGGTTGAGCGGGCGCACCGCCTGCCCGGTCAGCGCCGCCAGACGAGCGATCCCTTGGGCGCCGCCGGGCGGACACTGGTCAATGCCCGCCTCGCCGTGGGCGATGGCCTGGGCGTAGGCCGCGCAGTCGGCATAGCCGCAGCGCGTGCATTGCGTCTGCGGCAGGGCGGCATCAATGCGTGCCGCCAGCCCCTCCAGTGCCTGCATTTGCGGTGTCAGACGGCCTTGCTGGGCGAAGGACGCTTGCTTGGGGCCGCCGGTGCCGGGGCCACCGGTGCCGGGGCTGCCGTGACGCTGGCGGTGACGCCCTGGGGCGGCACGGCTGGGGCCGCTGCAGTAGGGGCGGACTGAACGGCGGCCGGGGCCACCCAGCGGGTGGCAGGGGCGGAAGCCTTGGCCTGCGCCGGCTGAGGGGCCTTTGCGGGGGCCGGTGTGGCGGCCTTGATCACCTTGGCCGGCGCGGCTGCCGGGATGACCACAAGTGCTGCGGCCTTCCTGGCCGGGCGCGGGGCGGCGGCTTTGGCCGCTACCGCAGCGGGTGCAGCCACCTTTGCAGCCACCTTTGCGGCCGCCTTGGGGCGGGCCACCACCTTGCGGGAGGGGCTGACCGGGGCCGGGATGGCCTTGGGCTTTGCAGCGGCGAGCTGCTTCTGGGGCGCCAGGGCTTTTTCTGCCGGAGCTGCGGCGGCCGCTGGCGCCTTGGCCTGAGACTTCTGGTGTTCCAGAATGAAGGAGCGTACCAGCGGGTACACCTGTTCGCGCCAGCGGCGGCCACTGAAAATGCCGTAGTGGCCTGCGCCCTTGGCTTCGTGGTGGCGCTGTTCCTTGCCGGCCAGCCCGGTGCACAGGTCGTGGGCGGCACGTGTCTGACCTGCGCCGGAGATGTCGTCCAGCTCGCCTTCAATGGTCAGCAGAGCGCCCTGGGTGATGTCCTGGGGGCGCACGCGTTCAACCTTTCCGGCCGGGGAACGAACGTCCCAGGTGCCGTTGACCAGCTTGAACTCCTGGAACACCGTCTTGATGGTCTCGAGGTAGTAATCGGCATCCATGTCGAGCACGGCGTTGTACTCGTCGTAGAACTTGCGATGGGCTTCGGTGCTGATGTCGTCGGCCTTGATCAGGTTCTTGAAGTAATCGTAGTGATTGACTGCGTGGCGGTCGGGGTTCATGGCCACAAAACCGGCGTGTTGCAGGAAACCCGGGTACACACGGCGGCCAGCGCCGGGGAAGTTGCCCGGCACACGGTAAATAACGTTGTTCTCGAACCACTCGAAGCTGCGTTCGTTGGCCAGGTTGTTCACGGCCGTGGGCGATTTACGCGCGTCGATCGGGCCACCCATCATGGTCATCGACAGCGGTGTGGTCTCACCGCGGCTGGCCATCAGCGAGACGGCGGCGAGCACCGGCACGGTGGGCTGGCAGACGCTGATCACATGGCAATTGCCATAAATGCCTTGCAGGTGGCGGATGAACTCCTGCACGTAGTTGACGTAGTCGTCGAGGTGGAATTCACCCTCGGACAGCGGCACCAGACGGGCGTTCTTCCAGTCGGTGATGTAGACCTTGTGGTCGCTCAGCATGGAGCGCACGGTGTCGCGCAGCAGCGTGGCGTAGTGGCCCGACAGGGGGGCCACGATCAGCACGACGGGCTGGCCCTTCAGGTTTTCGAGCGTTTTCGGGTCGTCGGAGAAGCGCTTGAACCGGCGCAACTCGCAGAACGGCTTGTTGACTTCCACGCGCTCATGAATGGCCACGTCGATGCCATTCACCGGCACGGTCTTGATCTCGAACTCGGGCTTTTCGTAGTCTTTGCCCAGACGATAGATCAGGTCATAGCCGGCCGATATGCGCTGTGCCAGAGGCGATTTCTGAAGCGGCGAGGACGGATTGCTGTAGAGCTTGGATGCAGCCAGCGCAAAGTCTGCAAAGGGCTCCATGAAGGAACGCTGGGTTTCGTAGATTTTGTAGAGCATGGGCAGAATCCAAAATGTTGCAGTGCAATATAACAGCATTCGGTTACTCGCGGGGGCAGGGGTACTACGCATACCCAGTCGCCCGGGCGACAGCGCTGTATCGGTTCTTTGTGTGCCCTATGGGATGAAAACAGCTCTTGAAACGATAGCTGCAGGCGCTTTACTGCATTGATCTAAGTCGCTTTTTTGTCAATATTTTTGCTGGTGCTGGGCGGCGCACTGCCCTGGGTATGCAGCCACGCCTCGAACGACGTGCGCGACACCTTGCGCAGTGCATGGCCAAACAATTCCTGGTTACCCAGGTACAGGCAATGGCGAATCACGGTATAGGGGTTGAACTGGGCTGCGGGGTTTTGTTCCTCGAAATACTGCTTGTAACGCTTGACGATGCCGATCGTCTGGCGCATCAGGGTGTTAAAGCGCGCGCGGGTGATGCCAGGCGACCAGGCGTGGATGTCGTCGACAAAGCTGTCCACCTTGTGCGGCTCAAACGCGAAATCCTTGAAGAAATGGTTGGCGATCTTGAGGAAAGAGAACGCATTGAGCCCGCTGCCCTGGGCTGACTCGGGCTGGGCGGGCTGGGGGTCGGTGTCGGTGTCGGTGGTGGGCTCTTCGGTTTCGTCCGGCGTTTTGAGCATTTCGGCTTCGGTTTCGTCGCGGATCTGGCGAAATTCGCGGTCTGCCAGCTCGAACAGGGCGGCCAGCACGTTGATGCGCCGTTTGAGCGGTCCCGGAATGGCTTTTTTGTATTTGATCTTGTGGTCCAGCACGCTCCAGGAGTCCTGCACGATCGTGCGGATCTGCAGCTCGATGGGCCACGCCGCCAGCACACTGTGCTCAGGCAGGGCGGCTTGCGCGGCATTGAGCCGCAAGTCCAGGTGCAGGCCCTTGTAGCCAAACGACGCCTCGGTGCCCTCCACATCCCGTACCTTGTCCGTCACGTCGATGACGTCGAACACCTGCTGGATGGCCTGTGCCACTTTTTCCAGCTCGTCTTCATACAGGCAGACCACGCGGATGCCGATCAGGTCGCTGATGAAAGGGCGTATCTCGTAAGGGGTGCCGTTCTCTTCCAGCCCCGCGCGGTACTTGCGAGAAAACTTGCGAATGCACTCATCGCGGTCCTTGACGCGGCCTTCCACCTTCGAAATGTCCAGCGTGCCATCGCGCGACAACTGGGCGTCCACCAGGGCCACGTAGGCATCGCAAGTGACCTGCATGGTCGTTCGGTGCTGTTCGTGAAACGACAGGAAGCGGGTTTCTTCCTGCTCGAAATCAAGCGATGGCATGGGATGCTTTCTAAAAAAACCGGAATGAAAGGCAATGCATGCGGGTATACCGCAAATGTGGTGATTTTCGATGATGCGCAAATTGCGATCGCCAAATTTCAGTGCACTGCCTATAATGGCAAAGCGCCCCAGGTGCTGTCGTCCTCACACCCTGCGCGGGGAGGGGGCAGGGCGCCAAATTCGCCCTGTTTTCTGCTTTGCCTATGCCCCCCACTTTCAGCCCAGAGGCCCCTCAGAACCCCATTGACCATTGACCATGGACGATGGCCCTTGCTGGCCGGAATGCTGCTGGCGCTTGTCCTGCTTGGCTTTACGGTGCTGTACTGGATGGGCGAAGTGCAGGAGGCCCGGTCACGGCGCAGCCAGACGTTTGTGGCTGCCGTGGACCGCATTGCCTACAGCCTGCGCGAGCGGATGGATACCTTCGAGATCGTTTTGCGCGGGGTGAAGGGGTACTACGATGGTTCGGTCAGCATTGACCGGGCAGAGTTTCATGCCTATGTGAAGGCGCTGCGGTTGCAGGAAAACCTGGCCGGTCTGCAGGGCGTGGCCTATGTGCTGCGCCTGCCCGCCAACGGCCTGCAGGCGCATATGCAGGAGATGCGCGCCAAAGGGTTCACGATGTACGGTGTGCATCCTGAAGGGCAGCGTGCGCAATACACCCCCATTTCGCACATCGAACCGCTGACCCCGGACAATCTCAAGGCCCTGGGTTTCGATGTGAGCACCATGCCCGTGGCCCGCGATGCCCTGGAGCGCGCCCGGGACACCGGTGAACTGGCACTGACATCGGCACTGGCGCTGCGCCAGGATATTGGTAAACCGTCATCCATCGGCCTGGTCATGTACTTGCCCATTTATGCCGTCGGCTCGGAAGTGGACTCGGAAGAAGGCCGCAGAGCGGGTATTGTGGGCTGGGTTTCTGCCCCCTTTCGCATGGGCGAACTGCTGCAGGGCATGGCCCGGCAACTCGATGCAGACATAGATCTGGCCATCTACGATGGTGAGCACCTGACGGCCGAAAAGCTGCTGTACCGCCGTGGCGGGGAGGTCAGCTCCGATCTGCGCGAGCTGCGGCAAGTACAGTTTGGCGGTCGCATCTGGACGCTGGCCATGCAGCCCCTGGCGGCCTTCGAGAGCCTTTTTGACGACCGCGGGCAGCACCTCAACGCCTTCCTAGGTCTGGTGCTGAGCCTGCTGGTGGGTGGTATGACCTGGGTTCTGGCCACGGGGCGCGAGCGCGCTGTGGCACTCGCGCACGACATGACCCAGGCACTGCGCGGCACCCGGGACGATCTGGAGGGCACGCTCAACGCGATCCCGGACCTGTTGTTCGAGCTTGATGCCGACGGGCGCATTCTGCATTTCAGGTCGGCCCGTTCGGGGTTGCTGGCGGTGGCGCCAGAGCGCTTTCTCGGACAGCGCCTGACCGAACTGGTGCCCCCTGAGTCGGCCGCGGGCTGCCGGGTCGCGCTGGAGGCCGCCCGCCACACCGGTTATTCGGCAGGTCACCAGTACTGGCTGGAGCTGGGGCAGCACACCCACTGGTTTGAACTGTCGATTGCCCGCAAGGAAAGCACGCTGGCAGGACAAGGCCAACGCTTCATCGCGCTGTCGCGCGACATCACCGAGCGCAAGCAGGCCGAGGCCCGCACGCATCAACTGGCGTATTTCGATGCCCTGACCGGACTGCCCAACCGCCGCATGCTGCTTGACCGCCTCGAACATGGCCTGGCCATGGCCCACCGCTCAGGCCGGGTGGGGGCGCTGTTGTTCATCGATCTGGATAACTTCAAACAGATCAACGACGCGCGCGGCCATTCGCTCGGTGATGCGGTGCTGGTTCAGGTGGCCCAGCGCCTCACGCAATTGCTGCGGCCCGACGACACGGTAGCCCGGCTGGGCGGCGATGAGTTCGTGGTGCTTGTCAACGACATTGCTGCCGACATCGAGTCCGCCGGGCGCAGCGCCCTGCTGCTGGGCGAAGAGCTGCGCACCGCCCTGGAGGCGCCGTTCGCCATTGACACCCATTTGTATGACAGTGCCGCGAGCATCGGCATCACGCTGTTCCCCAAGCGCGATGAAGCGGTGGAAGACCTCTTGCGCGAAGCCGACACGGCCATGTACCGCGCCAAAGACCTGGGGCGCAACCGCATAAGCTTTTACGAGGCGGCCATGCAGGCCGATGTGCAGGAGCGCCTGGCACTGGAGCAGGACCTCAAGAAAGCCCAGGCCGAGGGCCAGTTGAGCGTGTATGTGCAGTCCCAGGTGGATGGGGCTGGCCTGGTGACAGGTGCCGAACTGCTCATGCGCTGGAACCACCCGGTGCGCGGCAACGTTCCGCCATCGCGCTTTATTCCGGTCGCCGAATCATCGGGCCTGATCCTGCGCATGGGCGACTGGATGCTTCAGCAGGCCTGCGAGGCGCTGGCGCGCCTGAAGGCGATGGGCTGCGTGGTGTCGCTGTCGGTGAATGTGAGCCAGCGCCAGTTCCGGCAGGAGAACTTCGTCGAGCGCATCCAGGAATTGCTGGCCCAGACGGGTGCGCCAGCGGAGCACCTGATTTTGGAGGTGACGGAGAGCCTGCTCATCGAAAACCTCGACGACACCATCGCCCGCATGACGGAACTCGTGCGCATGGGGGTGCGGTTTTCCATCGACGATTTCGGCACGGGCTATTCGAGCCTGGCTTACCTCAAGAGACTGCCGCTGTACGAGTTGAAGATCGACAAAAGTTTCGTGCAGGACACCCCGGACGACCCCAACGACACGGCCATTGTCGAATCCATTTTGTCGGTGTCCCGCCACCTCAAGTTGCGTGTCGTGGCCGAAGGCGTTGAAACCCGTGCCCAGGCCGACTTTCTGGTGGCCAGCCATTGTGACTGCCTGCAAGGCTACCTGTTCAGCCGGCCCGAGCCCCTCGGGCCTTGGATGGCTCGGCGTATCGCGGATGGAGTGTGAGGCGTTTCAAGGCCGTATCTGTGCCAGCGCCATCACTTCGTGCGGTGGGCGGTCCTTTAGGCGGTGGTCGCTCCAGACCTGGCGCCAGCGCCGGGCACCGGGTAGGCCGTGGCGCAGGCCCAGCATGTGCCGGGCGATTGCGTACCAGTGCGTGCCGTGCAGGGCTGCCTCGCGCGCCATGTAGTCCACCATGGCGGCTTCCACCGCTTCACGGGTGAGGGTGCTCTCGGGCGCGCCGTAATACAGCGCGTCCCAGCGGGCCAGCCACCAGGGGTTGTGGTAGGCCTCGCGGCCCACCATCACGCCATCGAGCAGCGACAACTGCTCCTGCACCAGCGCATCGGTGTTGAGCCCACCATTGATGGCAATGGTCAGGTGCGGAAAATCCCGCTTGAGCTGGTGCACCACCGTGTAGCGCAGCGGGGGAATTTCGCGGTTCTCCTTGGGTGACAAGCCCTTAAGCCAGGCATTGCGGGCGTGCACGATGAACACCTTGCAGCCCGCTTCGGCCACGGTGCCAATGAAGTCGCGCACAAAGGCGTAGTTCTCGTCCTTGTCAATGCCGATGCGGTGCTTCACGGTCACAGGCACCTGCACCACGTCCACCATGGCTTTCACGCAGTCGGCGACCAGTTGCGGCTCGTTCATCAGGCAGGCGCCAAAGGCGCCACGTTGCACGCGCTCGCTCGGGCAGCCGCAGTTGAGGTTGATCTCGTCATAGCCCCACTGCTCGCCCAGGCGTGCGCAATTCGCCAGGTCGGCGGGCTCGCTGCCGCCCAGTTGCAGGGCCACCGGGTGCTCTTGGGCATGGAAGCGCAGATGGCGCTGCACATCGCCATGGACCAATGCGCCCGTAGTCACCATCTCGGTGTAGAGCAGGGCGTGGCGGCTCAGCAGCCGGTGCAAGTAGCGGCAATGGCGGTCCGTCCAGTCCATCATCGGGGCAATGGACATGCGCCAAGGGCTAAGTGTTTGATTGATAGAGGTATTTTCCAACTGTAAGACCTGTATTGAAGCCTCGTGTGGAATAAAAGTGCACACGAAGTGCGCGACAGGGCGCAAGACCGGTGATTTTCTCACCTGCGGCCCAAGGGATGACCTGCATAACTCCCTGCAGGCTGCGGCCCACTGCAATGCGATACTGCGCCACAGAACGTTCGCTTTTCTCCCTTCTTCTGAACGAGGCTGCGCGATGGACATTCACGGCAAACCGATCGACCAGCGGATCGACTGGCTTTTCGAGCGTGCACGCGACTATTCCGCCCGCTTTTGCAGCCCCGAAAACTGGCTGGCCCGTGAGCGCTACCGGGCACTGCACCCCACGGCCATTGCGGTGCTCAAGTGCATGGACGGGCGCATCAATTTTCCGGTGGCCACCAACACGCCGCTGGGCATCATTCAGCCGTTTCGCAACCTGGGCGGTATTTTCGATCTGGGCTGGCCGCATCTGGGCGAGGTGCTCGCAGGCTATGTGCAGCGCTGCGTGCGCGAGGGGCGGCAGGTGCTGATGGTCATCACTTACCATTTTTCGCGCGGCGATGTGCACCGGGGGTGTGCCGGTTTCAATTGCGACACCGCTGCAGCCATTGCGCACACGCGGCACATCAAGACCCAGGTCGAATCGGTGTTTGGCTTGGGTCACGACACCGTGTATCCGCTGCTGTGCGGCTTTGAAACCGATGAAGATGCCTTGCTGATCCACGGTGCGCAGGGCGAGGTGCTGGACCTTTCGCGGGTAGGCGCACTCAATGAAGATGCCTTGATGCAGCAACTGGCGGCGCTGTTCCACGACATGCCCCAGCAGATTCGCCGCGACCTGCTGCCCCTGTTGGCAGGCAATCTGGAGCGCATTCGCGAGGTGCGCCAGATGCACCGCGCCGCCGACATCGACCACCGCGAGTGGATGATCTGCCTGGGGCGGGGCTTTGATTTTCTGCACATGCCCAATCTGGCCCTGATCGTCGGGCCTTACAGCCCGGAACTGGCCGACCCGGTGGGCAAGGCGGCCGGCATCATCGCGGCCAACATGGCCCGGGGGCGCATCCCCGACGATGGTTTTTTGCTGCTGGCCTCTGTGCCTTACGAAGAGTTGGGCATGGATCGCGCGCGGGCCGAACTCAAGTCGGCCTTTCTGGCCGATTTTGCGGCCGGGGTGATTGCTGCCCAGTTTCCGGCGCTGGCAGAAAAAATGCATGTGCGTAAAGCGGTGCTGGACTGGCGTGCGCGCAGGCTGGAACAACTCGCCCCTTTCGCGGGTTGAATCGGCCGCGTGTTTGTGGTGGCAAAAAGCTGCTTGTTCAAGTGATTTGCCGACCAACGCATGCCATCGCATGCCTGCCAAGGCTTCCGTAAAGGCCTGCTGCGGCATGCATGTAAACCCCCATAAGCTCTAGGCGAGTGCCTCTAGAGCCCCCTTTGCATCGCATGCGATAGTACAAAGATGCAAAGAAGATCTCTCTTGAAGCTGGGCCTCGTCTCGGGCGTGGTGCTGGCCGTGGCCGGTGGCGCGGCGGTGCTGCTGCAGCCGGGGCTGGAGCAGGGGCGGCTGACTGCCCCGGCGCGTGCATTGTTTGCCAGCCTGGGCCGGGCCGTCCTCCAGGGCACGCTGCCAGCCGACCCCCAGGCTGCTGCCCTGGCCGTGCAAGGCATGGTCGAGCGCATCGACACCCTGGCCCAAAATCTTCCGCCCCATGTGCAGGCCGAACTGTCGCAACTGGTGGGGTTGCTGTGCACCGCACCGGGACGGCTGGGCCTGGCAGGCCTGACACCGGCCTGGCAAAACGCGACCGAGGCCCAGGTGCAAGCCGCCCTCGATGGCATGCGCTACTCCAGTCTGGCGGTGCGCCAGCAGGCCTACCTGGCGCTGCACGAGATCGTGGGTGGCGCGTATTTTTCCGACGAAAGCACCTGGACCGTGGTGGGCTACCCCGGTCCGCTGGCCATTTGAACCCGGCCCACGGGCCGTTTAACCCCGACCTTGTCCGTATATGAGCAATTTTCCCGACCCCATCCGCGACGGTTTGCAGCGCGGATGGAAAGTGCTGGGCGGCGCGCATGGCGCCCTGCCTGAAAAAATCACCTGCGACGTGGCCATAGTGGGCTCGGGCGCGGGGGCGGGCATTACGGCCGAGCTGCTGACCCGCGCGGGCCTGAGCGTGGTCATTGTGGAGGAGGGGCCGCTCAAGAGCAGTAGCGACTTCCGCCAGCACGAATCGGAAGCCTATCCCTCGCTCTACCAGGAAAGCGGCAGCCGCAAGACCACGGACAAGGGCGTCTCCATCCTGCAGGGGCGCTGCGTGGGCGGCTCCACCACGGTGAACTGGACGAGTTCCTTTCGCACGCCCGAGCCCACGCTGAGCCACTGGCAGCAGCATTTTGGCCTCAAGGATTTCGACCGTGCGGCCCTGGACCCGTATTTCGAAGAGGCCGAGCGCCGACTTAATGTGACACCCTGGCTGGTGCCGCCCAACGAGAACAATGACCTGCTGCGGCGCGGCGCCGACAAGCTGGGCATCTCCTCGGCGGCCATCGCCCGCAACGTCAAGGGCTGCTGGAGCCTGGGGTCGTGTGGCTTGGGCTGCCCAACCAACGCCAAGCAGTCGATGCTGGTGACCACCATTCCGGAGGCCCTCGACAAGGGCGCCACGCTGTTGGTGGAAACGCGCGCCGAGCAGTTCGTGATGAGCGGCGGCAAGGCCCAGGCCCTGCGCTGCGTGGCCGTGCATCCCAATGGTGCGACACGGGGAACCGCGCACACCACCATCGTGGCCCGGCATTTCGTGCTGGCGGGTGGGGCCATCAATTCCCCCGCCGTGCTGCTGCGCTCAAAGGCGCCCGACCCGCATGGCCGTCTGGGCACGCGCACCTTTTTGCACCCGGTGGTGATGTCGGCCGCAGTGATGGAGCAGAAGGTGGAGGGCTGGTCTGGCGCGCCGCAGACTATCTATACCGATCACTATCTGGAAACCCAGCCGATCGACGGCCCCATCGGCTTCAAGCTGGAGGCGCCGCCGCTGCACCCGGTGATTCTGGCCACCACGCTGCCGGGCCATGGGCAGATGCATGCCGACCTGCTGGCCAAGTTTCCGCGCACCCATGTGCTGCTGGCCCTGCTGCGCGATGGCTTCCATGCGCAATCGCAGGGCGGGCGTGTGCAATTGCGGGGCGACGGCTCGGCGGCGCTGGACTACCCCCTGACCGATTTCGTGATGGACGGCGCGCGCCGTGCGCTGCTGGCCATGGCCGAGCTGCAGTTTGCCTCGGGCGCGCAGGAGGTGCTGCCGGTGCACGAAATGGCGCGGCCCTACACCTCATGGGCGCAGGCCCGTGCGGCCATCGAGCAGCTGCCGATCAAGCCGTTGCTGACCAAGGTGGTCAGTGCCCATGTGATGGGCGGCTGCGGCATGGCGGGCAACGAAAAGCTGGGCGTGGTGCGGCCCGACGGCGTGCACTGGCAGATCGAAAACCTGTCGGTGCACGACGGCTCGATCTTCCCGACCAGCGTGGGCACGAACCCGCAGCTTTCGATTTACGGCATCGTCAACCGGCTCGCGCAGGGGTTGGCGCAGCGCTTGACCGGCCAGGCACAGGCACAGGCGCTGGCCTGACGGGTGCCGCCAAGGCGTGGCTTTTTCGCTATTGATTAAATAGCTGCGCGCGCTTTATTGACGGGCGCTTTTGCTAATTTTGATTCAATTCTTCCGGGCCCTTGCCAGTTGACTGGCAGGGCCCGGATTTTTTCATGGGCGTTGGAAATAACCGACACCACGGGTTTTTGGGCGGTGATAACTTTGCCCCCCTGACCAAGACAACCCTGGAGCCACCATGCCCAAAACCCTGATCGAACCGTTCCGCATCAAAAGCGTGGAACCCATCCGCATGACCACCCGTGCCGAACGCGAGCGCCTGCTGGAAGACGCCAAGCTCAACGTCTTCAAGTTGCGCGCCGAAGACGTGCTGATCGACTGGTTGACCGACTCCGGCACCGGCGCCATGTCGTCCAAGCAGTGGGGCGCCATCATGGAAGGTGACGAGAGCTACGCCGGTGCGCGCAGCTTCTACCGGCTGGAAAAAGTCATTCAGAACATCACCGGCATGCAGTATTTCGTGCCCACGCACCAGGGCCGCGCGGCCGAAAAAGTGCTGTTTTGCGCCACCTGCAAGGCGGGCGACCTGGTGCCCAACAACTGCCACTTCGACACCACGCGCGGCAACCTCGAATTCATGGGCGTGGAGGCGGTGGACCTGGTCATTGCCGAGGGCCTGCAGCCCGCGCTGGACTACCCGTTCAAGGGCAACATCGACCTGGCGCGCGTCGAGGCGGTGCTCAAGGCAGAAGGCCACCGCATTCCCTTCGGCATGATCACCGTGACCAACAACACCGGTGGCGGCCAGCCGGTGTCGATGGCCAACATCCGCGCCTATGCCGCCTTGCTGAAAAAATACGGCAAGCCTTTCATCATGGACGTGTGCCGTTTCTCCGAGAACGCCATGTTCATCAAGATGCGCGAGCCGGGGTATGAAAACACACCCATCCGCGACATCGTGCACGAAATGTTCTCATACGCCGACGGCGCCACCATGAGCGCCAAGAAGGACGGCATGGTCAACATCGGCGGCTTCATCGTGCTGCGCAGCGACGAGTGGATGGATGCCGTGCGCAACGGCCTGATCATGATGGAGGGCTTTCCCACCTACGGCGGCATGGCCGGGCGCGACCTCGAAGCCCTGGCCGTGGGCCTGGAAGAAGGCATGGAGGAAGACTATCTGCGCTATCGCCTGCGCACTGCTGAATACCTGGGTGAGCGCCTGGAGGCGGCTGGCGTGGGCTTCGTCAAGCCCACGGGCGGCCACGCGGTCTATATCGACGCCAAAACCGTGCTGCCCCACATGCCGGTGGAGCAGTACCCGGCCTGGGCACTGTGCAACGCGCTGTACCTTGAAGGCGGCATTCGGGGTGTGGAAATTGGCTCGGTGATGTTCGGCAAGCGGCTTGACTCTGGCGTGGAGACCTTCCACAGCATGGAACTGGTGCGCCTGGCCTTCCCGCGCCGCATGTACACCCAAAGCCACTTCGACTACGCGGCCGAGGTGATCGACGAGGTGAAGGAAAAGGCCGCCAGCATCCGGGGCGTGAAGATCACCAAACAGCCGAAGTTTTTGCGCCACTTCACCTGCGAGTGCGCCTGGGCCTGAGCTTGCAGCGCCAGGGTTTGAGTAAAATCGGGCTCTAGCGCTTACTGGCAAAGCGCTTACAGCTATCTATTTTATAGCATTTGGCGTGGGCAACTGTAGCTGCGCCATCTCCGCCACCAGCATGCAGTCACGGATGTGCTGCTCCCCCAGGTAGCGCAGCGTGGCATAGCCCAGCGTGGCCGCAATGGCCTGGCCGGCCAGCGGCACGTATTTGGCAACCTGCTTGGTCGTCATGCGCACGCCCATGGCACGGGTGAGCTTGAGCACCAGCTCGCGGGTGATGAATTTGCCGATCAACACCGAGCCCACCAGGGCCACGGCCTTTTGCACCTGCTCGAGTTTGCTGGGGTCGAGCTGGTCGAGCTGCTGGGGCGTCAGGCCGAATTCGGCATTGATGCGCGGCAACAGGCGCGAGAGCAGGGCCGCGTCCACCGCCCAGTCGAGCCCGGGCACCGGCACCACCCCTGCCGCTGCAGCCACCAAGGCGCGCATGTGCAGCAGCTTGCGTGCGCGGCGGGCAGCATCTTCCAGGGCCGCATGGTGCGGGGTTGCGGCATGGAGAGGGGCGATATTTTGTGTCATGGCTGCGGTACATGCCCTGAGGGCGGTCGTACAGACAACTCTGGTGCTGGTGCTCAGAGTCGTCTGAAAGGCTGAGAAAACGGAAAGATCGTAGGCCAAGACGATTTTCCACGGTCGCTATGTTGCAAATACTACAGACCGCGCAGCTTCCACCACAGTACGAATTTCCGGATGGAGGATACGTCGTTCGGTGCTGATGAGCCAAAATGCTTCGCGCACGGCATCTACCCGCCCCATCTCCTGCACTCCATAACGAGCAATGATTTCATCGGCCATGATGACCGGTGCCGGGAAAAAACCATCACCCGCTTGCGCAAATACCTTCATCAGGGCGCTGTCGTCAAACTCGCCAACGATGCGCGGAATCAGGCGTGCCTCACCAAGCCAGCGATCAATTTCACTGCGTACCGCTGTATTTGGGCCGGGCAACAGCGTCGGTGCCCCATTAAGGCAAGCCGGAAAGGCGTCGCACCGTTGGGCCAGACTCGGCGCAGCAAAAAAAGCGATGGCGCTTTCACCCAATTTGTGGCTGTGTCCCCGCACCGCCAAACCTCCCGGCATGGGGCGATCCGCAAGCACCATGTCCAGCCGATGTAGCGCAAGCTCACCCAAAAGCCAGTCAATCGTACCCTGCCGACAAACCAGTCGCACTGGCTTGGGTAATTGTTTAAGCGATGCCAGCAATCTGTAGGTCAGTGACTTGGGCAGCGCATCTGAGACACCTACCCGAAACATAGGCAATGCTGGCTCAGCCATGGCGTTCGCACGCAGTGATGAAGCCAAATCCTGGCTAAGGGTGAAGATTTCGTCGGCGTACGACAGGGTCGTGCGCCCGGCTTCTGTGAGTTCCAGTTTGCGCCCGGCAGGTTTGAATAAGGCCACCCCCAGATCCTCTTCAAGAATTTTGATCTGGGCGCTGATAGTTTGTGGCGTCAGGTGTAACTGCTTGGCGGTCGTAGCGATGCTGCCCGAGCGGGCGGTTGCCCAGAAATAGCGCAAGTGCTTCAGGTTCATGCGGGACGAATATCAATTTTTCTCGAACATTTGTCAAATATTAATCGACTTTTCTTTGTTTCCGCAAGTTCACATACTTCGCAGGCCATAGTTTTGACTTTGGCAGGTATGACACCGATAAATGTGAACGTGCACTCGGCATCCGAGCTTGCGATGCGTTATTCATCAAATGGACGCCACCTACATGACCATGCAGACCCGAAGCGCCTTTCTGCAAGTTCGCGCGCTCGCCGACCTCGATCAAGCCGCTCAGCAGCTCACCGCTTATTTGGAGATTTTGCGTCAGCACACCACCGCACCTGAGCAAGCCTTGCTGGGCATCTGGATCGACGAAGAAGATGCCGTGCATCCAATCTCCGCACTGACGTTCACGGACGCGCGGGGGGTGACACGGGTCATGCGCATACCTGAAGCCACAGGGATCAACGGCATCTGGATGTTGTGCTGGTTGGACAGTGCCGAAGAAGGCGTGGTTTCTCGTGCAGAACTGGTGGCGGCGCTGTGCGACAGCTTTGGCCACGACCCCAGCGCCCAGAGTACCCCTCGTTTCATTCCTGTCTATGCGAGTGAAGTACCCGGTTGCAGCATTCGCGCGGAGCTCGTTGCGTTGCAAGTGCTGTATCCAGGATTGCTTTTTCCACCCATTCAGTTAAACCGCAACGGAGGGCTTTCGTACCAACAGAGCAACTCGTCTGCCAAGGAGCCACCACTTGACTGCATTTGACCCCGTTCTGCTGTTCTTCATTTTCGGGCTCACGGCTGGCCTGCTGCGCTCGGAAATGCGTTTGCCAGCAGCCATCTATGAACTGATCAGCATGATGCTGCTCCTGACCATCGGCTTGAAGGGAGGCATTGAACTGGCCAAGCAACCGTTTGAGGCGCTAGCACTACAAGCGCTGGCGGTCATGGCAATGGGCGCTATCCTGCCGCTGATCGCTTTTCCTGTTCTACTGTTCGCTGGGCGCTTCAAGCGTGCGGATGCGGCATCTATCGCTGCTCACTATGGATCGGTGAGTGTCGCAACCTATGCGGTCGCCACCTCTTATTTCGCAAGCCATCAAATCGATTTTGAAGCTCACATGCCGTTCCTGTTGGCCGTGCTGGAAATACCTGCCATCGTGGTGGGCATCTTGCTGGCGCGCGGGCTTCACCGAGAGATGCGCATCGGTAAAGTCGCGCACGAGATTTTTCTCGGTAAAGGCATTGTCCTTCTGGTTGGGGGGCTGTTGATCGGCTGGTTGGCCGGCTCCGATGGTCTCGTATCAGTCAAGCCTTTATTCTTCGATTTGTTCAAAGGCATTCTTGCCCTGTTTTTGCTCGAAATGGGACTGATCACGGCCGCCCAATTTGGCAGCTTGCGTAAGCATGGCTTGTTCCTGGTCTTGTTCGGCGTGGGTATGCCACTGTTTTCATCGGTCATCGGCATGCTGTTGGGCTACGGCCTCGGTCTATCGCCGGGCGGCACCGCAATGTTGGCGATTCTGGCTGCCAGTGCTTCCTATATCGCGGTGCCTGCTGCCATGAGAATTTCGGTGCCAGAAGCCAATCCAACGCTTTCGCTGGCAGCATCTCTTGGGGTCACATTCCCTTTTAACGTATTGGTGGGCATACCCCTCTATCACGCAATGACCATCCATTGGTTCACTTTTATCGGGAAATAGTTTATGAACAGTCTTACACGCAAGCTGTTGACCATCGTCACTGAAAGTGCCTTGGAGCGCGTTGTGTCCGAAGACCTAGAACGCTTGGGCGCACGGGGCTTCACCATCACAGAGGCTCGTGGCAAGGGGAGCCGAGGAATGCGCAGCGGCACCTGGGACAAGAACAGCAACATCCGCATTGAAATACTGTGCGACACGACTACGGCTGAAGCCGTGACAGTACATCTCAAACAGCACTACTACGAAGATTACGCCATGGTGATGTTTATGAGCGACGTGACCGTACTGAGACCGGAAAAATTCTGACGAGGCGATCATGCCTTTGATTTCATATGCAGGTCAGCGCATCGCGCTGCTCACTCAGCATGGCAAAGAACGAGTCATTGCACCGGTGCTTGATCCCGTGCTCCATTGCCGCATCGAGCGAATCGATGGTTACGACACTGATCAGCTTGGGACATTTACGCGCGATATTCCGCGCGTGGGTACGCAAATCGAAGCTGCGCGCAAGAAGGCGCGCATTGGCATGGAGCTTTCCGGCCTCCCGCTGGGGCTGGCCAGCGAAGGTGCATTTGGCCCTGACCCAATGACGGGCATGTTCCCCTGGAATGTGGAGTGCCTGGTTCTGATCGACGACATCAATGATTTGGAAATCGTGGGCATTGCTCAGGGCGCCACGCAACAAGGACACCTCCTCGCTTCAAATTGGGTGGCAACTGAGGCATTTGCCCGAAAAATGGGATTTCCCACTCAGCACCTTGTTGTCAGACCGGATAACAAAAATAACCCAAGCTTTCGCAAAGGAATTGCATGCTGGCAAGAGCTGGAGAAGGCATTTCAGTGGGCTGTGGCCGAATCGGTTTCCAAACAGGTTTTTCTCGAAGTAGATCTACGTGCCTGCTGCAATCCGCCGCGCATGTCAATGATTCGGCAGGCCGCCGAAGATCTGCTTGCTCGACTCCAGTGCAACTGCCCTGCCTGCGGCATTCCTGGCTTTGCCCTCATTGAGCGCACACCGGGATTGCCCTGTAAGGAATGCGATGCGCCGACGCACGAATATCGTGCCGAAGTCTTTGGATGTCTCAAGTGCGGCCACCGGTTGACGAAAAAGCGCATCGAACCTGAATTTGCCGATCCCGGGCGATGCCCGCTCTGCAATCCATGACGAAGGTTGGCTGATGCCCGCTTGGGTAGGATGTATACCACCCGAATCCGATCCAAGGTTCGGTCGGTGGGTTGGTGCCTTCTCAGGGCTGTGCCGTCTGGGCCGGCGTTGCCGTCGTGGAAGTGCTCACGCGACGAGCACCGTCGAAGCGGCGCTTCCAGTATGACTGTTGCATGTCATCCACGCGCACCTCGGAACCGCTGCGCGGCGAATGGATGAACTTGCCGTCACCCAGGTAAATTCCCACATGGCTGAAGGTGCGGCGCATGGTGTTGAAAAAGACCAGGTCACCGGGTTGCAGGTCTTTTTTGTCGATTTTTTCGGCAAAGGCCGCCTGCTGATCGGCACGGCGTGGCAGCAGTAGGCCTGCAGTCTTCACGTACATGGCACGGACGAATCCACTGCAATCAAAGCCGGTTTCGGAACTGTTGCCGCCCCGGCGGTAGGGCACACCCAGAAAGCCCATGGCGGTGACCACCAGGTCCGAAGTGCGGTTGACCACCTCGTGGGCCTGCACAGAGACGTTCTGGCGCAAGTCGACGAACTGGCTCAGCAAGCGTGGCTGGTGCAGGGCGCTTTCCATGTCGTTCGCAGGTGTGGCATCGGGGGCCGCCTGGGCGCTCGCACAGGCCAGCAGCAAAATGAGGAACCATCGGGACATGGGGCGCAAGGGTACCACGGGTGCCGACGGTTCATTTGTAACGATTGCAGGCGTTGGATGTCATTCTGTAACGCGCCTGGTTCCAGCACCGTGCGTTTCGTATCCTCACCCACTGGGCCGGTGACACGGCCCCTCCCGGGAGATATCTGATGAATCTTGATAAAAAATTGCCTCTAGCGCAATATGGTAAAGCGTTAGCAGCTATTACTTTTATAGCTTCATTGGGTGTTGCAGGTGTCTGGCCAGGGCGGGCGCATGCGGGCGGTGCCCCTGCGGTTTTCCCCGTGACCGTGGCCACGGGCCTGCAGCACCCCTGGGCCGTGGCCTTTCTGCCCGATGGGCGTTTTCTGGTGACCGAGCGGCCCGGCCGCCTGCGCGTGGTGTCGGCCGATGGGCGCCTGGGTGCGCCCGTGGCGGGCCTGCCCAGCGTGGCGGCGGGCGGGCAGGGCGGTTTGCTCGATGTGGCGCTGGACGCCGACTTTGCCCGCAACCGGCGCCTGTATTTCTGTTTTGCCGAGCCCGCCAGCGATGGCAGTGGCAACAGCACGGCGCTGGCGAGCGCCACCCTGTCGCAAGACGCCGGCACGTTGCAGGACGTGAAAGTTATCTTCCGCCAGTTGCCCAAGGTGGCCAGCAGCCTGCATTTTGGTTGCCGTATCGTGCAGGCGCCCGATGGCGCTTTGTTTCTTACGCTGGGCGAGCGCTACCAGCGCAAGGACGACGCGCAAACGCTCGACAACCACCACGGCAAGGTGGTGCGCATCCGGCCCGACGGTAGCGTGCCACCCGACAACCCGCTGCGCCAGCGCCCCGGCGCGCTGCCCGAAATCTGGAGCTGGGGCCACCGCAATCCGCAGGGCGCCGCCTGGGGGCCGGATGGGCGCCTGTGGGTGCACGAGCATGGCCCGCAGGGTGGCGACGAAATCAACCGCCCGCAGGCCGGGCGCAACTACGGCTGGCCGGTGGTCACCCATGGCGAAAACTATGGTGGCGGCAAGCTGGGCGAAGGCACGGCCAAGGCGGGCGTGGAGCCGCCGCTGCACCACTGGGTGCCGTCCATTGCGCCCTCGGGCATGGCTTTTTTGACGAGCGACCGCTACGGCCCGGATTGGCGCGGCAGCCTGTTTGTCGGCTCGCTCAAGTTCGGCCGCCTGCACCGGCTGGAGGTGCGTGATGGCAAGGTGCTGCGCGAAGAACGCTTGCTGGAAGACCTGGGCGACCGCATCCGCGACGTGCGCCAGGGGCCGGACGGCTGGCTGTATGTGCTGACCGACAGCCCGCAGGGCCGCCTGCTGCGCCTTACTTTGCCAGCAGCGCGTTGAGGGCCGTCACATCGTCCAGCGTCAGCGTGCCGGCTGCCTGGCGCAGCTTGAGCTGGCCCAGCAGCACGTTGTAGCGGGCTACGGCCAGGTCGCGCTTGGTCTGGAAGAGCTGGCTTTGCGCGTTGAGCACGTCGATGTTGATGCGCACACCTACTTGGTAACCCAGCTTGTTGGCATCCAGCGCGCTCTGGCTCGACTGCTCGGCCGCCTCCAGCGCCTTGGCCTGGCCAATGCCCGACTGCACGCCAAAATAGGCGCTGCGCGTGGCCTGGGCCACGGTGCGGCGCACGGTTTCCAGGTCGGCCTCGGCCTTTTGCTCCAGGGCCAGTGTTTCCTTCACGCGGTTTTGCACGGCATACCCGGCAAACAGCGGCAGGTTCAGCGCCAGGCCCACGCTGGCGTTGTTGGTGCGGGTGTTGACGTTGGGCGTGGTCACCGTGCCGTTGGGGTTGCGCTGAATGGCGTAGCTGGCCTGCAGGTCGATGGTGGGCCGGTGGCCGGTTTCGGCCTTGCGGGTTTCCAGGCGTGCGACATCGAGCGCCAGCGCGGCCTGGCGCACGCCTGGGTGCTGGTCCTGCGCAGTCAGCACCCAGTGGGCCACGCTGGCGGGCTGCACCGGGGGCAACTGCACGGGCTGGGCCAGTGGCCGGGGTTGCGCGCCGGTGGCGCCCACGAGCTGGTCAAGAGCCAGTATCTTCACGCGCAGATCGTTCTCGGCGGCGATTTCCTGGGCGCTGACCAGGTCGAAGCGCGCCTGCGCCTCGCGCGAATCGGTCACGGTGGTGGTGCCCACCTCGAAATTGCGTTTGGCAGAGGCCAGTTGCTCGGACACAGCCGATTGTTGCGCCTGCACGAAGGTAAGGGTGTCCTGCGCGGCCAGCACGTCAAAGTAGGCCTGGCTCACGCGCACCAGCAGATCCTGCGCGGCGGCATCGAGCTGCGCCTGCGCCACATCAATGCCGCGCTGGCCCTGCTCGAAGGCAATGCGATTGGCCGGGCGGTACAGGGGCTGCGAGGCGCTCACGGCCAGGCTTTGCGTGGTGGTGCTGCGCTCCACGGCCGGGCGGGTGATGTCCGTGTTGGCGCGCGAGAGACCGGCCGACAGCCCCGCACTGGGCAGCAGACCGGCGCGCGCCTGGTCGGCTCGGCGCGCTGCCGCTTCGAGCTGCGCCTGGGCCGACTGCCAGGCCGAGTCGTAGCCACGGGCCGATTCCACCAGTTCCAGCAGGCTTTGGGCCTGCACCGGTGCGGCAAGAGCGGCGCCCAGCGCCAGGGACAGGGGAAGAAGCCGGAACAGCTGCATGGAGGGGGTCTTTCTGGAAAAGCCTGCGGGAATGGGTTTGCGCTTGCGAAAAAGGGCCGGATCAGTAACGGCGCACGCCCGGGTCGTGGTCTTGCGCCCAGGCGTCGATGCCGCCCGTGATGTTGGCCACGTACTCGTGACCATGGTGTGCGAGGTAGGCCGCCACATGCAGGCTGCGCACACCGTGGTGGCACAGGCAGGCGGTGGGGCGCTCGGGGTCCAGTTCGTTCAGGCGCTCGGGCAGGTTTCCCATGGGAATGGCCAGCAGCTCGAAGCCGTGCGCGGCCACGGCGGCCTGCTCCAGCTCCCAGGGTTCGCGCACGTCCAGCACCAGCGGTGCGCGGCCGGGCGCCACCTGGGCAAACCAGGCGGCGAGGTCGGCGGGGCGGACGTGGGCGATCATGCTTGGCTGCCTTTCCCGGCCCGCGTCAGAACGTGAAGCCCGTGGGCTCGGCAAAGCTCAGCAGGCGCGGGGCGTTGGTGTCCCAGGGGAACGAGACCTCAAAGCGGTCGCCCTTCTTAAGCACGCGGTGCACGCGCATCACGGGCTCTTGCCCGGCGATGGTGACCAGCCGCCCGCCATCGCGCAGTTGCGCCAGCAACCCGGGCGGCACCTCGGCCACCGAACCGCTCAGAACGATGGCATCAAAGGGGCCATCGGCCACGTTGGCCTGTGCACCATCGGCCTCTATCACCGTGACGTTGGAGACACCGGCAAGCTCCAGGTTCTGGCGGGCCATGATTGCCAGCTCGGGGTTGATTTCAATCGTCACGACCTGGGCGGCGGTGTGGGCCAGCAGGGCCGCCATGTAGCCAGACCCGGCGCCAATTTCGAGCACGCGCTCGTTCGGCTGCACATTCACTTCCTGCAGCAGGCGGGCCTCGACAAGGGGTTTGAGCATGCACTGGCCGGTTTGCTGGGCTACTTCCGGGTTGCCGCGCAGGGGAATTTCCATGTCCACGAAGGCCAGGCTGCGGTAGGCAGCGGGCACAAAGTTCTCACGGTGCACCTGGTCAAGCGTCTCCAGCACCTGGGGATCGACCACATTCCAGGTCCGGATCTGCTGCTGGATCAGGTTGTAGCGGGCCTGGGCAATGGGGTCGCTGATGTCGGCAGACGTGTTCAGGGGCATGTTCATGAAAAAACTCCGGGTTATGGGGCGAGTCGGGACAAACCCTTGATTTTAAGCAGGCTCTTAAGACCGGGCCGGGCGTTTGCCGCCCAGAACGCGGCGCGCCCATTGCGCCAGATCGTCCATGTAGCAATAAACCACCGGCACCACCACCAACGTCAGCAGCGACGAGGTGATGACCCCGCCGATCACCGCCTGGCCCATGGGCGCGCGTTGCTCGGAGCCTTCGCTGAGCGCAAAAGCCAGCGGCACCATGCCGAAGATCATGGCCAGCGTGGTCATCAGAATGGGGCGCAACCGCACGCGCGCGGCCATGAGCAGGGCGTCATGGCGCGACATGCCGGGCACAGGCTGGCCGTCTTCGCCGGTATGGTCGTCGCGGGCGCGGATGGCGAAGTCCACCAGCAAAATGGCGTTCTTGGTCACCAGCCCCATGAGCATGATGACGCCGATGATGGAGAACATCGACAGCGACGAGCCGAACATCAGCAGCGCCAGCACCACGCCGATGAGCGTGAGCGGCAGCGAGGTCATCAGCGCCAGCGGCTGCACGAAGCTCTTGAACTGGCTGGCCAGAATCATGTAGATGAACACCACCGCCAGCAGCAGCGCCGAAATGGCGTAGCCGAACGATTCCTGCATGTTCTTGGTCGAGCCGCCAAACTGGTAGCGGTAGCCCGGCGGGAAGGCCATGGTGTCGAGCACCTTGCGGATGTCGCCCGACACTTCGCCCGCCGAGCGGTTGTGCACGTTGGCGTTCACCGCCACCTCGCGCGTCAGGTCGCGCCGGTTGATCTGGTTCGGGCCGGTGGATTCGCGCACGCTGGCCACCTGGTTCAGGCGCACGATGCGGTTGCTGCCGTCGGCGCCGGTCAGCGCAAAGGGCAGGCGCTCCAGGTCTTGCGGCGTGTTGCGCGCCTCGGGGGCGAGGCGCACGTTGACGTCGTAGGTCTGGTCGTCGGGGGCGCGCCAGTTGCCCACGGTCTGGCCGGCGATCAGGGTGCGCAGGCTGTTGGCCATCTGCGCCACCGACAGGCCCAGGTCGGAGGCCGCGTCGCGGCGCACATCGACGGCGATCACTGGTTTGTCGGGCTTTACGCTCGAATCGAGGTCCACCAGGCCCGGAATGGTGCGAATTTTTTCGTTCACGGCGCGCGCCAGCCGTGCCAGCTCCTGCAGGTCGGGGCCCTGCAGCGAGAACTCGATCTGCTTTTGCCCGCCCACCGGGTCGAGCAGGCCCACGTGCGTGACCGTGATGCCCGGAATCTGCCGCAGCCGCTCGCGCAGCACGCCCGACATATCGTCCACGCTGCGCTGGCGGTCCTTGCGGTCCACCAGACGCACATAGACGCTGGCGTAAATCTTGCCCTGCGTGTTGCCGGTGTTGATGGTCGAAAGCGTGTAGCGCACCTCGGGCAGGCTGCGCACCACGGCCTCGACCTGCTGCGCCTTGGCCTCAGTGGCCTCGATGGACGCGCCCACGGGCACATAGAAATTGATGGAGGTTTCTGAAAAATCGGCCTTGGGAACGAACTCGGTGCCCAGCAGCGGCACCATGACCACGCTGAGCACAAAAATGCCCGCCGCCATGGCCAGCGTGGTCAGCTTGTGCACCAGCGACCAGCGCAGGATGCGCTGGTAGGTCTCGATCAGCGCGTCGGTGGCGTGGTCGAACCAGCCCGTCACACGGCCGATGGTCTTGTCATAAAAGGTGACGGGTTTCACCTTCTTCCCATGGGTGTGAATGCTTGGGTCTTCCCAAATGCTCGACAGCATGGGGTCGAGCGTGAAGCTGACGAACATCGAAATCAGCACCGCCGCCACGATGGTGATGCCGAATTCATGGAAGAACTTGCCAATGATGCCGCCCATGAAGCCAATGGGCAAAAACACCGCCACGATGGACAGCGTGGTCGCCAGCACGGCCAGGCCGATTTCTTGCGTGCCGTCCATGGCCGCTTGGTAGCTGCTTTTGCCCATCTGCACATGGCGCACGATGTTCTCGCGCACCACAATGGCGTCGTCAATCAACAGGCCCACGCACAGGCTCAGCGCCATCAGCGTGATCATGTTGATGGTGAAGCCAAACATGTTCATGAACAGAAAGGTGCCGATCAGCGCAATCGGCAGCGTCAACCCCGTAATGACGGTGGAGCGCCACGAGTTCAGGAACAAAAAGACGATGAGCACGGTGAGCAGTGCGCCCTCAATCAGCGTCTGGCGCACGTTGTCCACGGCCACCCGGATGGGGCGCGAGCTGTCACCGATGGTCTCCAGGCGCACGCCCGGGGGCAGCTCCTTGCGCAGCGCCTGCACCGCATCGTTGAGGCCGTCGACCACTTCGATGGTGTTCTCGCCCTGGGCCTTTTGCACCGACATCAGCAGTGTGCGCTGGCCGTTGTAGAGCGCCAGGCTCTGCACCTCCTGCGGGCCGTCCTGCACGCGGGCGAGCTGCTCCACGCGCACTGGCGCGCCATTCTTGCGCGCCACGATGATCTTGCCGAAGTCTTCGGGGCGCTCCATGCGCGCGTCGATCTGCACTACGCGGTCCTGGTCGAGCGAACGGATGGAGCCCAGCGGCAGATCCTGGTTTTCGTTGCGCACGGCCTGCGCCACCTGCTCGGGCGTGATGCCGAAGGCTTCGAGCGCCTTGGGGTCGAGGTAAATGTTGATCTCGCGCCGCGTGGCGCCCACCAGCGTCACGGCGCCCACGCCGCGCACGTTTTCCAGGCGCTTTTTCAGCGTCTGGTCGGCCCAGGTGGTCAGCTCCACGGCGCTCTGGCGTGTGGCCTCGTCGCCATCGGGCAACACCGCCAGCGACCACACCGGGCGGCTTGCCGGGTCAAAACGCAGCACGCGCGGCTCTTTCACCTCGGTGCGCAGTTGCGTGCGCACGGTGGCCACCTTCTCGCGCACGTCTTCGGCGGCCTTGCGCCCGTCGATGTGGAGCTGGAACTCGATGATGACAACCGCCGAGCCCTCGAAGCTGCGCGAGGTCAGGGCGCTGATGCCGGCGATGGAGTTGACGCCTTCCTCGATCTTCTTGGTGACCTCGCTCTCGACGATCTCGGGCGAGGCGCCGGGGTAGTCGGCCGTGACCACCACCACCGGAAAGTCGATCTCGGGGAACTGGTCAACCTTCAAGCGCTGGTACGAGAAAATGCCCAGCACCACAAAGGCCAACATGACCATGGTGGCGAACACCGGGTTCTTCAGGCTGACCTTGGTAAACCACATATTGAGTTGTCCTGGCGGTCAGGGTTTGAAGGCGGCGGGTGCGCTGGCCGCGGGGGAGGGTGCCTGGTTGTCTGGCAGGCGCAGCACCGTGCCCTCGGGCAGGGCGCCCACGCGCCCGGCCAGCACCAGCGCGCCCTCGGGCACGCCCTCGATGGCCACCACAGTCTGGCCGTTCACCTGGGCACGCTGGCCGGTGCGCACTTCGTGGTGCACCACGCGGCCATTGTTGGCCACCTGCACATAGGGCGCGGGCTTGTCGGTGCGCACGGCGTCCAGCGGCGCCGTCAGCAGGTCGGCCGTGCCCACGTCAAGCTGGCCCTGCACGAACAGACCCTGGCGCAGCGCGGGCCCGTCGGCCGGAGGCGTCACGGCCAGGTACACCGGCACCGTGCGGCTGCCCACCTGCGCGCTGGGGCTGATGCGCACCACTGTGGCCTGCAGCGGCTCGCCACTGCCTTCCA
This sequence comes from Comamonadaceae bacterium, assembly GCA_003484805.1. Lineage (GTDB taxonomy): Bacteria > Pseudomonadota > Gammaproteobacteria > Burkholderiales > Burkholderiaceae_C > Simplicispira. The sequence continues at coordinate 25,930 of DMZZ01000301.1, forward strand.
GGCTCAAACGGGCCTTCTGGCCGACGCGCACGCTCACCGAGTCAGCCGGGGCCAGCAGGGCTTCGAGCTCCAGGCGCGAGAGATCGACCACCTCCAGAATGCGTGCCTCGACGGCCACGCGCTCGCCGTTCTGTACCAGGCGCTGGGCCACCAGCCCGGTGATCGGGCTGCGCAGCACCGTGTCGGCCAGCGCCTTGCGTGCCACGTCGGCGGCCGCCAGGGCGGCCTGGTACGAGGCCTGGGCCGCGTTCAAACTGGCCTGCGAGGTGTCGAGCGCGGTGCGCGAGATGAAGCCCTGGTCCACCAGGGCGCGGTTGTTGTCAAACTGGCGCTGGCTGATCTGCGCCTGCGCCTTGGCAGCATCGGCCTGCTGCTGCGCTTGGCGCAGGCGGGCGTTGGAGTCGGTGGGGTCGATGCGCGCCACCTCCTGGCCGGCGCGCACGCTGTCGCCTTCGCGCAGTTGCAGGCCCTGCAGTTCACCGGCCACGCGCGCCTTGATGGTGGCCGACTGCACCGCGCGCAGCGAACCCGACACCGGCACCGAAAGCACCAGGCTCTGGCGGCGCACAGGTGTGATCTCGCCCGGGGCAATTTCCATGATGACCTGTTCGGCCTTCACCGAGGCGGCCAGCGCTTTTTGCTGCGCCTGCCGCGTGGCAATGGCCCGCCAGGCGCCGCCTGCGACCAGCACGATGACGATGGCAGCAGCAATCCAGGGAATCCAGCGTTTCATGGGATCAGACCAGTGGGGGTGAAAGAGGAGGGCCGGGGCGCACCAGCAGCCCGTGCAGCAGGTTGTCCACCTGGGTGTTGATATAGACCTCGGGGTCAAACGCCATCGCATCGGGCACGCAGGCGCCAATGGAGTGCTTCCACAACATCAGGAAAATCATGGGTGCCAGCACGGCATATACGGCGTAATCCATGTTCACGGCACGAAACTCGCCACGCTCCACGCCGCGCAGCAGCACGCGGCGGATCAGTTGCTGGCCGGGCTCGATCACTTCACGCTGGTAGAACTGCGTGATTTCAGGGAAATTGCCCGCCTCGCTGAGCATGAGCTTGGTGATACCCGAGGCCGGTGTAGAGCCAATGCTCTCCCACCAGGTGGTGTAGCTGTAGCGCAGCATGTCGGCCGTGCTGCCCTGAAACTGCGCCAGCTCGTGGCTCCACTCGCCAAAGCGCCCGACGATGCTCTCGCGCACCACGGCCTTGAACAGTTCTTCCTTGCTGGGAAAGTACAAAAACAGCGTGCCCTTGGACACCCCGGCACGCGCAGCCACCTCATCCACCTTGGTGGCGGCATAGCCCTTCTCGACGAACAGGTCGAGCGCGGCGTCCAGCAGCTCGCCGGGGCGGGCTTCCTTGCGGCGCTCGCGTTTGGGCGCCGGAGCGGGGGGGAGGGGGGCGGAAGGCACGGGGTGTTATTTACTGACTGACTGGTTAGTAATGTAGCAAAGCCCCTTTGCTGCGTCAAATACTGCACTTCAAGCACCATTGGAGCATGTCACAACCACAATCCCCGGGCCTGCCCACCATCACCTTGGGCGGTGGATGCTTCTGGTGCACTGAAGCCGTATTCGACAGCGTGCGCGGCATCACCGACGTTGAAAGCGGCTACTGCAACGGCGCGGTGGTGCGGCCACGCTACGAACAGGTCTGCACCGGCTCCACCGGCCATGCCGAGGTGGTGCGTCTGACCTTCGACCCGGCCATCATCCGCCTGCGCGACATTCTGGAGATCTTTTTTGCCACCCACGACCCCACCACCCTCAACCGCCAGGGCAACGACGTGGGCACGCAATACCGCAGCGGCATCTATTACGAAGACCCGGCACACGCGGAAGTGGCCAACGACCTGATCCGCGAAATATCGCAAGACAAGCTGTTTGGTGCCAGCATCACCACCGAAGTGCAGCCCCTGCACAATTATTGGCCCGCAGAGGATTACCATCAGGACTATTACGCCAAGAACCCTTTGCAGGGCTACTGCGCTTATGTCGTCGGCCCCAAGGTGGTCAAGTTTCGCAAGACCTTCGCCCGGTTTTTGAAGGACGAATGACGCTGACGGCAGGGGCAACCTGCGCGATCTGAAAGAATTCAGCCCCATGAAGAACCCATTTGCCACGCTGGCGCTGGCGCCCCTGCTGCTCGTCGCGGCCCTGGCCCAGGCGCAAACGCACTCCGACAAGGAAACCCAGGCCGACATCGAGCGCCACCGCGCCATGGCCGCCGCGCACGAGGCCGCCGCCCAATGCCTGGCCTCGGGCAAGGGCCAGGATGTCTGCATGAAAGAACTGCAGGCCGCCTGCAAGAACCTGGCCATCGGCAAATACTGCGGCATGAAGCACGCGCACTGAGGCCGATTCAGCCCCCCGCCACCCTGGCAACTGATGCAGCCGCGACACCGCCCCTTGCACCCCATCCTGCGCCTGCGCCAGGGGGCGGCGTTGCTGTGGCTGCTGCTGGCCCTGGTCTGGGCGCCCACGCTGGGCCGGCTGCACCAGTCGGTGCATGGCGGGCAGGGGGCACACCCGCATGCCGCGCATGCGGCGGCGCCAGCGAACGGCGCGGGCTATTTTCTCCTTCCCCTCCTGGCAGACCACACCCCGGTGGACTGCCTTTTGCTCGACCAGCTCGCGCTGGCCGACGCCGCCCTGGGCGCGCCCCAGGCCCTTCCGCCCCCGCTGCCCGCCGCGCTGCCCGCGCCGTGGCATGCCACGGGCACGGCGCCACGCCATGTGGCGCTGTTCCACGCCCGGGGGCCGCCCCTGCGGGCGCTGGGGTGACGGGCTTCTGCTCGCCGTACCCGATCCAGTTACTCCTGAATTGATAGCTACTGGCGCTTGATGCATAAGCGCTAGATGCCAATTTCGATTGAAACCGTGGCATGACCATGGCATTCGCGCGCCCGCGTTTGACGGGCCAGCGTGGCGCCGACCGTGCCGCACCCGCACACCTATTTCCATGCAACAACACACCGCAACCCCGTTCCTTCCCGCCCTGCGCCCCGTGGCCCTGGCCGCCGTGCTGGCCGCTGCCAGCATCGCCCAGGCCCAGGATGCCACCCCGGCCCCCAGCCTGCCGCCCGTCACCGTTTCGGCCAGCGGCCTGCAACTGGGTGCCAGCGACATGACCACACCCGCCAGCGTGCTCGAAGGCGACGAACTCGTGCTGCGCCGAGAGGCCACGCTGGGCGAAACCCTGGCCGGCGAGCCCGGCATCGCCAGCAGCCACTTTGGCGCCGGGGCCAGCCGCCCCATCATCCGGGGCATGGACGGCCCGCGCGTCAAGGTGCTGAGCGACGGCGCCGAGCTGCACGACGCCTCCACCCTCAGCCCCGACCACGCCGTGGTGGCCGAGCCCCTGCTCGCCACCCAGATCGAGGTGCTGCGCGGCCCCTCGGCCCTGGTGCATGGCGACGGCGCCGTGGGCGGCGTGGTCAACGTGCTCGACGGCAAGGTGCCTACCGCCGTGCCCGCCAAGGGCTACGAAGGCAGCCTGGAGCTGCGCGCCAACAGCGGCGCCAGCGAGAAGGCGGGTGTGTTCTCGCTCACCGGCGGCACCGGCAACCTTGCCGTGCACGTCGAAGGCGTGGCGCGCGACGCCGCCGAC
>DMZZ01000303.1:0-10559 GCA_003484805.1 Comamonadaceae bacterium
CTGACCCTCTACCTGGTGGAACAGCAGCGCGTGGATGGCCTCATCCCCGGACCACTGCGCCTGCTGCTGGAAGTGGTGGCACGCGCCTGCAAAAGCATCAGTCATGCCGTCAACAAGGGGGCACTGGGCGGTGTGCTCGGCAGCGCCGACAGCGAGAACGTGCAGGGCGAGATGCAGAAAAAGCTCGACATCATCGCCAACGAGGTGCTGATCGAGGCCAACGAATGGGGCGGCCACCTGGCTGGCATGGCCTCGGAAGAAATGGACGGCATCTACGTCGTGCCCAACCGCTACCCGCAAGGTGAATACCTGCTGCTGTTCGACCCCCTCGATGGTTCATCCAATATCGACGTGAACGTCAGCATCGGCACCATCTTCAGCGTGCTCAAGATGCCCGAAGACGACCGTGGTGTGGACGAGGGCGACTTTCTGCAAAAGGGCAGCCAGCAGGTGGCCGCCGGCTACTGCGTCTATGGCCCGCAAACCACACTGGTGCTGACCGTGGGCGACGGCGTGGCCATGTTCACGCTCGACCGCGAGCAGGGCTCGTTCGTGCTCACGCAGGAAAATGTCCGCATCCCTGCGGACACGAAAGAGTTTGCCATCAACATGAGCAACATGCGCCACTGGGACGAGCCCGTTAAGCGCTACATCGACGAATGCCTGCAGGGCAAGGAAGGCCCGCGCGGTAAGGACTTCAACATGCGCTGGATCGCCAGCATGGTGGCCGACGTGCACCGCATCATGACGCGCGGTGGCATCTTCATGTACCCCTGGGACAAGCGCGAACCCAACAAACCCGGCAAGCTGCGCCTGCTGTACGAGGCCAACCCCATGGGCTGGCTCGTGGAGCAGGCAGGAGGCGCCGCCACCAACGGCCGTCAGCGCATCCTCGACATCCAGCCCACCCAGTTGCATGAACGCGTCAGCGTGATCCTCGGCTCAAAAAATGAGGTGGACCGCGTGACAAGCTATCATTCCACGCTATAATTTAAGGCTTAGGCCGGTGTAGCTCAGTCGGTAGAGCAGCTCATTCGTAATGAGAAGGTCGGGTGTTCGATTCATCTCTCCGGCACCAAACGGATAAGCCGTTGATTTCATTGAAGAAATCAACGGCTTTTCTCATTCGGCGAGACGGTCGGTGAGACGGTCAACCGATGCACAGGCTCCCGAACGTGGTCAAAAACCGCCACGGCACCTACTACCTCCGCACCTGGGCGGACGGCAAAGAAACCAAGCGCTCATTAGGTACGAAAGACTGGAACAACGCTAAACTGCTGGCGTCACTCTTCCACCTTCGGCGCGCTATGGATATTCGAAAATTCGGGCTTAAATTGCCCAATGGTGTCGAATTCACAGGGCTCTATGCCGTTTTGTGTGGAACTTGACAGCATCAAAGACACCGGTGTACCAGTACGCCTGACTGCGGCATGGCCGGTTGCAGCGGGTTGGCCGGCAAGTGCTTGAGCTTGGACATGCGCAAATACGCAATAGCGATGAAGCTCGATGCTTTGCCAAACCCCCTGGCCGCGCGCTTGGCCTGCTGCATCAAGCCGTTCATGGCCTCCACATACGCGTTGCTGCGAGCAGCCTGCCTGCGTTGCTACTCCTTGCTGGCATTGGCCCGCCGAGTCGTTTTCATCTTGCTTGACACCCCGATCACAGCACTTGCGGGCGTATCCCACTGCTGTGTCCAGTATCAACCCAGCTCCGGCAACTCGATCACCGCGCCCCAGGGCACGCCCGCCAAGGGCTCGTAGTGCGCCACCACGATGGCCCGGCCGGGCCGCGCTGCGCTGGTGGCGGCAAGCGCCTGGCACAGATAGCGCACCGAGCCATGGTCCAGCCCCGCCACGGGCTCGTCAATCAATGTGAGCGGCGCGCCCGAGGCCAGCGCCGCCGCCATCAGCGCCTTTCGCTTGCTGCCGGTGGAGAGCATGTAGAAGCCCTTGTCCAGGTGCTCTTCCAGCCCCCAGCCCTGCACATGCGCGGCCAGTGCTGCGGCGTCCCAGGCGGCATGCTGCGCGGGCAGGGTCTGCAGCCAGGCGCGCACGGTCAGCGCGTCCAGGGCGTCCGAGCGCGGGTCCATCCAGAACACCTGGCGGCGGTAGGCCTCGGGCGCCTGGGCCAGCGCCGTGCCATTCAGCACCAGTTGGCCCTGCGCGGGTGCCAGGGCGCCAGCCAGCAGGCGCAAAAGCGTAGTCTTGCCACTGCTTTCGCCGCCTTGCACCAGCGTGGCGCCCGGGCCCACGCGGGCCGACCAGTTGGCAAACACGGGCTGCTGGGGGTGGCTGAAACCCAGGCCCTGCACCTGCAGAGCGGTGGCTTCTTCATTCATGTTTTTGCTCCTTGCATTCGATGGTGGGCAGGGGGCGCACTCTGCCGGACAATGCAGCGCTCCTGCCCTATCCCGCACTCTCCATGCCCCTGCAATACCTCGATTTTGACTACAGCGAAGACGACGATGGCGTTGGCACCTGGGACGCCATGGCCTCGGTCACGCCCGCGCACCTGCCCGCGCTGCGCGCCGAACTCGAAAGCGTGCTGTGCTGGGCCCACCGCGCCTTTGCCGGGCAGCGCGCGCCGCTCGATGAGGGCGGCGAATGGGATTTCGATCTGCAGACCCTGCACGAGGGCGCAGCACCCGACCAGTGGCACTGCGACGAGGCCAGCGGACGCATCACCGTGGCCCCCGGCGCCGATGGCCAAACGCGGCACACGGTGACCCTCTCGCTCAGCGGCACGGCCGCGTTTGGCGCGGCCCTGCGCGAGCACTTCGGGCTCGACTGACGCCCTGCCCAAGGTGTCCCGCGCGGGACACTTGCGGGAAACCCTCGCCGGAAAACCCTTAGCGACAAACAGGGGGTGCGCCGTTATAAACCCGGACACCACACCAAAAACCAAGGGGACAACGGCGTGCAATTCTTGCAGTTGATGATCAGCGGGGTTTCGCAAGGCTGCATCTACGGCCTCATCGCGCTGGGGTTCGTGCTGATCTACAAGGGCACCGAAACCGTGAGCTTCGCCCAGGGCGAGCTGATGATGCTGGGCGCCTTTGGCGGCCTGGCATGCATGACGCTGATGGGCTTTCCGTTCTGGCTGGCCATTCTCAGCGCCATCGCGGGCATGGCGCTGTTTGGCATGGCGCTGGAACGCGCCGTGATTCGCCCCATCCTGGGCCAGCCGGCGTTTTCCATCGTGATGCTGACCATCGGCGTGGGCTACACGGCGCGCGGGCTCATCACCATGATTCCGGGCATCGGCACCGAGACCTATGTGCTGCCCGTGCCCTACAAGGACGAGATCTGGACGCTGGGCACCCTGGTCGTCAACGTCGAGCAGTTCGTCATCATTGCCGCCACGGCCGTGCTGTGCGCCCTGCTGTACGTGCTGTTCAAGTACAGCAAGCTGGGCATTGCCATGCAGGCCTCGTCCCAAAACCAGCTGGCGGCCTACTACATGGGCATTCCGGTGCAGCGGCTCAACGGCCTGGTGTGGGGGCTGGCAGCCGCCGTGGCAGCCATTGCCGGGCTGCTGCTGGCGCCCATCACCTTTGTGCACGCCAACATGGGGTTCATCGGGCTCAAGGCCTTTCCGGCTGCCGTGGTGGGAGGCTTCAGCAGCCTGCCCGGGGCCATCGTGGGCGGGCTGGTGATCGGCCTGGTCGAATCGTTTTCGGGCTTTTACCTGCCCGATGGTTTCAAGGACGTGGCCGCCTATGTGGTGGTGCTGATCATGCTGATGATCAAGCCCAGCGGGCTGTTCGGCGAAAAGCTCCGCAAGAAAGTCTGACGGGGCCCACACACCATGCGTTTCATCTTCAAAACCGACTACCGGCAGGACATCCGTCTTGCCAAGCACCCCGGCCATGTCTTCTGGTACAGCCTGCTGGCCCTGTTGCTGCTGGCCGCCCCCTGGCTGTTTGCCGAATACTGGCTGGCACAACTGACCTTCGTGCTCATCTATGCCATTGCCGGGCTGGGCCTGATGCTGCTGGCGGGCTTCACCGGGCTGTTCTCGCTGGGCCACGCGGCTTTTCTGGGCGTGGGCGCCTATGCGCAGGCCGTGCTCACCAACGCGGGCTGGCCCTTCCCCATTGCGCTGGCCTGCGCCGCCGGGCTCTCGGCGGCCATGGGCCTGGTGGTGGGGCTGCCGGCGCTGCGCGTCAAGGGCATCTACCTGGGCATGGCCACGCTGTCGTTCGGCTTCATCATCGAAGAAGTGTTCGCGCGCTGGGAGTCGGTGACGGGCGGCAACGCGGGCCTGCACATCAAGGCCCCCTCGATGTTCGGCTGGACGGTTTCCAGCGGCGAGGCGTTCTATTTTCTGTGCCTGGTCATCACCGTGGCCGCCACGCTGGGCCTGCTGAACCTGCTGCGCGCGCCCACCGGGCGGGCCTTTGTCGCCATCCGCGACTCGGAGATCTCGGCGCAGAGCATGGGCATCCACCTGGCGCGCTACAAGACCCTGTCGTTCGCGCTGTCGGCTGCTCTGGCGGGCATTGCAGGCGCCCTGTATGCGCACAAGCTGCAGTTCATCTCGCCCGAGCAGTTCAACATTCTGCAGTCCATCGACCTGCTGCTGATGATCGTAATTGGCGGCCTGGGCTCGGTGCATGGTGTGTTTCTCGGTGCCATCTTTCTTATCACCATGCCGCAGGCCATCAGCATGGTGAAGGACTACCTGCCCGCCGTCATTGGCCAGGCGCCCGGCCTGCAGGCCGCCGTGTATGGCCTGGTGCTGATTGGTTTCGTGCTGTTCGAGCCCATGGGCCTGTATGGCCGCTGGCTCAAGATTCGCGCCTACCTGCAGCTCTTTCCGTTCTACCGCAAGGGCATGTTCAAGCGGCAGAAATCGTTCCAGAAATCGGATCGCCTGAAGTGAAACACTCCCCTATGTCGCTTCGCTCCTTCCCCCCCGCTCTCGCATCGCAGCGCGATGCGGGCAGGGGGACGCCCCCAGCGCGGCGGGGCGGCCCTTGCGCGGGGGCCGCTGGCCTGGGGCGCGCCGGTTTCCTGCGCCGCGCCCGGCACACGTATCGAAAGAAATCTTTGACATGAGCGATATCCTGCTTTCGGCCCGTAACCTCAGCGTGCGCTTTGGCGGCGTGCTGGCCGTCAACAATGTCAGCTTCGATGTGCGCGCGGGCGAGGTGTTCACGCTCATCGGGCCCAACGGCGCGGGCAAGACCACGGTGTTCAACCTCATCAGCCGCATCTACACCCCTACCACGGGCGAGATCGATTACATGGGCAAGAAGCTCACCGACCAGCCCCCGCACGCCATCGCGGCGCTGGGCATTGCCCGCACCTTCCAGAACATCGAACTGTTCGAGCACGCCACGGTGTTGCACAACCTGCTGATCGGCCGGCACACGCACCGCCAGACGGGCTTTTTGCGCGACATGTTCTTCACCCCCGCTGCGCGCGAGGCCGAGCTGCAGGCCCGCCTCAAAGCCGAAGAAGTCATCGACCTGCTGCACCTGCAGCACTACCGCGACACCATGGTGGCGGGCCTGCCCTACGGCGTGCGCAAGGTGGTGGAACTGGCGCGNNGCTGCTGCTGCTCGACGAGCCTTCGAGCGGCCTGAATGTGGAAGAAACCGACGACATGGCCTTCTGGATCCAGGACATCCAGCAGGAGCTGGGCATTACCGTGCTGATGGTGGAGCACGACATGTCGCTGGTGTCCAAGGTGTCCGACCGTGTGCTGGCCATGAACCAGGGCGAGGTGCTGGCCATGGGCACACCGCGCGAGGTGCAGAACGACCCGGCCGTCATCGAGGCCTACCTGGGCACCGTGGACGATGTCTCTTCACTGCGGAGGGCCGCATGAGCACGCTGACCGACCGCGACGACGGGGCCCAGGCCCCCATGCTGAAGCTGCTGAACGTGGAAAGCTCGTATGGCCCCATCAAGGCCATCCGGGGCGTGAGCCTGAAGGTGCGCAAGGGCGAGATCGCCACCGTGCTGGGCTCCAACGGCGCCGGCAAGTCCACCATTCTCAAGACCATCTCGGGCATTCTCGATCCGCGCAAGGGCTCGGTCGAGTTCAAGGGCTGGGACATCACGGCGAAAGACCCGGCTTTCATCGTGCAGCAGGGTCTGCTGCATGTGCCCGAGGGGCGCGAGGTGTTTCCGCTGCTGTCGGTGCACGACAACCTGCTGATGGGGGCCTACACCCGCAAGGACCGCGATGGCGTGGCACGCGACATGGAGATGGTGTACGGCTACTTCCCCATCCTGAAAGAGCGCGCACAGCAAGATGCCGGGCTGCTGTCGGGCGGGCAGCAGCAGATGCTGGCCATCTCGCGTGCGCTGATGGCCAACCCGTCCCTGATCCTGCTCGACGAACCCAGCCTGGGCCTGAGCCCGAAGCTCACCAAGGAAATCTTCGAGATCGTGGTGCGCATCAACCGCGAGCGCGGCACCACCATCTTGCTGGTCGAGCAGAACGCCAACATGGCGCTCAACGCCTCGGATTACGGCTACGTGCTGGAGAACGGCCGCATCGTCATGGAGGACACCTGCGAGCACCTGCGCGAGAAGGAGGACATCAAGGAGTTCTACCTCGGCATGAAGGAAACCGGCGTGCGTGGCGAGCGGCGCTGGAAAAAGAAAAAGACATGGCGGTGAAGCAATGAGCAACTTGTGGGACTTGAGCCAACTCCAGCCCGGGCGCGCCGATGTCGTGCCCGGCGAGACCATTCCTGCCATGTTCTGGAACGCCGTGGCACTGCGCGGCGACCAGGTGTGGATGCGGCAGAAAAAACTGGGCATCTGGAAAAGCTGGAGCTGGCGCCAGACCGGCGAGGCCGTGCGCGAACTGGCCGCCGGCCTGCAGGCGCTGGGCCTGGAGCCGGGCCAGACCGCATCCATTCTGGCCAACACCGTGGTCGAATGGGTGCTGGCCGACGTGGCAGTGCTGAGCTGCGGCGCGGTATCCAACGGCATCTACCCCACCGACGCGGCTTCGCAGGTGCACTACCTGTGCGAAGACTCGGCCACACGCGTGCTGTTTGTGGAAGACGACGAACAGCTCGACAAGGCGCTGGAGGTGCGCGAGCGGCTGCCGCTGCTGCGCAAGATCGTCGTGTTCGACATGAAGGGCCTGCGCGACCTGGACGACCCCGACGTGATGTCACTCGCTGCCCTGCGCGACCTGGGTCGGCAACGGCTGGCCCAGCACCCCGACTGCGTGGAACGCAGCAGCGCCGCCTGCCAGCCCGAGGACCTGGCCATCCTGGTCTACACCTCGGGCACCACCGGCAAGCCCAAGGGCGCCATGCACAGCCACCGGGGCCTGGTCTACACCACGCGCGGCTTCAACACGCTGGTGGCGCAGGACGCGCGCGACGAGCGCATGTGCTTTTTGCCGCTGTGCCACATTGCCGAGCGCATGGGGGGTGAATATTTCGCGCTTTACACCGGCTCCAAGCTCAACTTTGTCGAGAACCCCGAAACCATTCCCGAGAACGTGCGTGAGATCGCGCCCACAGTGTTCACCGCCGTGCCCCGGGTGTGGGAGAAGTTCTATTCCGGCGTGATGATTGCGCTGAAAGAGTCGAGCACGTTGCAGCGCGCCGCCTACGCCTGGAGCATTGGAGTGGGCATGCGCATTGCCGAAAAGGTGATGGCGGGCGAGGCCGTGGGCACCGGGCTCAAGCTGCGCTTCACGCTGGCGCGCTGGCTGGCGCTGAACAATGCGCGCAAGCTCATCGGCATTCACCGAGCGCGTTTTTGCATCACTGGCGCCGCGCCCATCTCGCCCGAGCTGATCAAGTGGTACATGGCGCTGGGCGTGCCCATGCTGGAGGTGTGGGGCATGACGGAGACCTGCGGCGCCTCCACGGGCGTGCCGGCCACGCGCATGAAGCCGGGCAGCATTGGCCCGGCGGCCGCGTTCAACGAGGTGCGACTCGACCCGGCCACGGGCGAAATTCTGGTGCGCGGGCCCAACGTGTTCATGGGTTACCTGAACCAGCCCGAGAAAACGGCAGAGACCATCGACAAGGACGGCTGGCTGCACACGGGCGACGTGGGCGTGGTGGACGACGAGGGGTTCTTTCGCATCACCGACCGCATGAAGGACATCATCATCACGGCGGGCGGCAAGAACATCACTCCGAGCGAGTTGGAGAACGAGCTGAAGTTTTCGCCCTACGTGACCGACGCGGTGGTGATTGGCGACAAGCGGGCCTACCTCACGGTGATCATCATGATCGACCAGGACAACGTGGAGAAGTTTGCCCAGGATGCGGACATACCCTTCAGTAATTACGCCAGTTTGACGCGCGCCCCCGAGGTGCAAGAATTGATCCAGAAAGAGATCGATCGGGTGAACCAGAAGTTTGCCCGCGTAGAGCAGATCAAGAAATTTTTCTTGCTCGACACCCAGCTGACGGCCGAGGACGAAGAACTCACCCCGACCATGAAGCTCAAACGCAAGCTGGTGGAAAAGAAATACGCGGCGCAAATCGAGGCCATGTATTGACCTACTGATACCTAGAAGGAGACAAAGCATGAAACACAAAACTACCGCGGTCCTGTCGGCTCTGGCATGCGCCACGGCAATCACCACCCCTGCGCTGCACGCGCAGGAAAGCCAGGGGGTGAGCAAGACAGAAATCACCCTGGGCTCCATCCAGGATCTGTCAGGCCCGCTGGCGGGCTTTGGCAAGCAGTTGCGCAACGGCATGATGCTGCGCGTGAACGAGGCCAACGAGCAGGGCGGCATCCATGGCCGCAAGATCAACCTGCTGGTGGAAGACTCGGGCTACGACCCGAAAAAGGCGGTGCTGGCCGCGCAGAAGCTGGTCAACCAGAACAAGATCTTCATGATGGTGGGCCATCTGGGCACCGCGCAGAACCTGGCTGCCATGCCGGTGCAGTTCGAGAAGAACGTCATCAACTTCTACCCGGTGACGGCCGCTCGGGAAATGTACGAGCCCTTCCACAAGCTCAAGTACGCCTTCGCCGCCACCTACTACGATCAGATGAAGGCGGCAGCCCCCAAACTGGTGAAAGAAAAGAGCGCCAAGAAGGTGTGCTCGATGTACCAGGACGACGAGTTCGGCCTGGAAGTGCAGCGCGGCGCCGAAGACGGCCTCAAGGCCATTGGCGTGACCATGGCCGAGACGACCACCTTCAAGCGCGGCGCCACCGACTTCTCCTCGCAGATGGCCAAGCTCAAAGCGGCCGAATGCGACATGGTGGTGCTCGGCACCATCATCCGCGAAACGATCGGTGGCATCGGCACCGCCCGCAAGCTGGGCTACAACCCGGTGTTTCTGGCGTCGAGCGCGGCCTACACCGACCTGATCCACAAACTCGGCGGCAAGGCAATGGACGGGTTGTACGCCACGATGACGGTGCAGAACCCCTACCTGGACGATGCCTCGCAACCGATCCGCTTCTGGGCCAACAAGTACAAGACCGCCTTCAACGAAGACCCGGCCGTGTTCTCGGTGTATGGCTATCTGGTGATCGACGGGTTCATCCGTGCTGCGCAGAAGGCGGGCCCCACCCTGAGCACCGACACCTTCATCAAGGCCATGGACACCATGGAAAGCCCGCGCGACATGTTTGGCAGCGCACCGGCGAAGTTCGGCCCGCAAAAGCGACTGGGCAGCAATCTGTCGCGCCTGTCGCAGCTGCATGATGGCCGCTGGACCATCGTGTCCAACTACATCACCGAGTGACGGCCCTGCCGCCCTGCGCGGCATTCCCATAAAAAAACCGCCCGGCATGCCGGGCGGTTTTTTTATGATGAAAGCGCGATCACGGGGCGTGCCAGATGATCTTTTTGCCCGACACTTCCCACCGCTCATAGTTGGCGGCGTAGATGTCCTCGATGCGGTTGCGCTTGACCTTGAAAGTCGGGGTGATGAGGTCGTTTTCCACCGTCCAGGGCGTCGTCACCACCACGATGCACTGCAGCTGTTCATGCGGGTCCAGCGTGGCGTTCACGGTTTTGAGGTGCTGCGTCAGCGAGGTTTCCAGCTGCGCGCGCTGCCCGGCGTTGGCCGCCTGCGCCACCGCATCGGCATTGAGCATCACGATACCCAGCGGCTGCCCCAGGTTGGCGCCCGTCACCACGCAGGCCTCCACCGCCTCGTGCGTGCCCAGCTTGTCCTCGATGGGTGCGGGGGCCACATACTTGCCCTTGCCGGTCTTGAACAGGTCCTTGACCCGGCCCGTGATGTGCAGGTTGCCCTGGGCATCGATATGGCCCTTGTCGCCGGTGCGCAGCCAGCCATCGGCCGTGAAGGACTCGCGGCTTTGCTCGGGCTCCTTGTAGTAGCCCAGCATGACAGCGGGGCTGCGCATCTGGATCTCGCCGCTCTGCGGGTCGATGCGGTGGTCCACCCCCTCATAGGCGGGGCCCACACTGCCCTGCTGGTTCTGGCCGGGAACGGTGATGTGCGAGACGGCCAGGTTTTCCGTCATGCCATAGCCTTCGTTGATGTCAATGCCCAGCTTGCTGTACCACTGCAGCAAGGCCAGCGGCATGGGCGCGGCCCCGCCTGCGGCAATGCGGCATTGGTCCAGCCCCAGGGC
>DMZZ01000029.1:0-9549 GCA_003484805.1 Comamonadaceae bacterium
GCGTGGAGAACGGCGGCATGGAGCCGGGCGTAACCCCCCCCACGTCCGCTTGGTGCCCCCGGCTGCCGACATAGAACGTGGGTGTGACTTCATCGGCAAGGTAGACCGGCGTGATCACCGTAATATCTGGCAAGTGCGTGCCACCGTGGTACGGGTCGTTGAGCACGTACACATCGCCGGGCTGCATATTGCCCGCGTTCTCACGGATTACCGTCTTGATGCTCTCGCCCATCGAGCCCAGGTGCACCGGCATGTGCGGTGCGTTGGCAATCAGGTTGCCCGCCGTGTCAAACAACGCGCAGCTGAAGTCCAAACGCTCTTTGATGTTCACCGAGTGCGCCGTGTTCTGCAGCTGCAGCCCCATCTGCTCGGCAATGTTCATGAACAGGTTGTTGAACACTTCGAGCAGCACCGGGTCCACCGTGGTGCCCACGGCATGCTGCACGGCGCGCGCCACGCGGCGGTTGAGCAGCAGGTGGTCCAGGTCGGTCAGCGCGGCCTCCCAGCCGGGCTCCACGATGGTGGTGGCATTCTTCTCGGCAATGATGGCCGGGCCGGGGATCACGTCGCCGGGGCGCAGGTCTTCGCGCACCACCAGCGCGGCGTCATGCCACACGGGCACGCCGTCCACGCCCCCGGTGTACATGCGCACGGTGCTGCGGCGCGGCACCTCACGCTCGGGTTGAAGCGCGTGGCGCGGCTCCACGGGCGCGTCGCCGGGCACCACCGCCTCGACCGACACGGCTTCCACCACCAGACCCTTGCCCTGCATGCGGAACGCAAAACGCTGGCGGTAGGCGTTCTCGAACGCGGCGGTGATTTCGGCCAGCGAGCCAAACGGCACGATGAGTGCCGAGTCGCTGCCCTCGTAGCGCACATGCACGCGGCGGTGCACCACGGCTGTGCCGCTGCCCACCTGCTGGCGCTCCAGCTCGGTGCGTGCGATGGTGGCCAGCTGCTCCAGCGTGGCTTCGATGCCAGCGAGCGCGTTTGGCACGAGCCTGGTTTCCACCGCCTGTTCGCGGATCACGTTCTGGTCCGCCAGGCCCATGCCGTAAGCACTGAGCACCCCCGCCAACGGGTGCACAAACACGCGCGTCATGCCCAAAGCATCGGCCACCAAACACGCATGCTGGCCGCCCGCGCCCCCAAAACACTGCAGCGTGTAGCGCGTCACGTCATACCCACGCGCTACGCTGATCTTCTTGATCGCATTGGCCATCTGCTGCACGGCGATCTGGATGAAGCCATGGGCCACGTCTTCTTGCGAGCGGCCGCTTTGCACCGCCAGCTGCGCGAACTTCTGCCCCACCACATCGCGGTCAAGCGCCTCGTTGGCTGCATGGCCAAACACCTTGGGGAAATGTGCGGGCTGGATCTTGCCCACCATCACGTTCGCATCCGTCACGGCCAGCGGGCCGCCCCGGCGGTAGCTGGCAGGGCCGGGGTTGGCGCCCGCGCTTTCGGGGCCGACGCGGAAGCGTGCGCCGTCAAAACCGAGGATGGAGCCGCCACCGGCCGCGACGGTGTGGATGCTCATCATGGGCGCACGCATGCGCACGCCCGCCACCTGCGTCTCGAACTCGCGCTCGAACTCGCCCGCGTAGTGGCTCACATCGGTGCTGGTGCCGCCCATGTCAAAGCCGATGACCTTGTCGTGGCCTGCCAAACCGGCGGTGCGGGCCATGCCGACGATGCCGCCTGCGGGGCCCGACAGGATCGCGTCCTTGCCCTGGAACACCTGCGCATCCGTCAGGCCGCCCGACGATTGCATGAAGAACAGCTTCACGCCCGGCATCTCGCCCGCCACCTGTTCGACATAGCGGCGCAGGATGGGCGAGAGGTAGGCATCGACCACGGTGGTGTCGCCCCGGCCGACGAACTTCATCATCGGGCTGGTCTGATGCGAGGTGCTGACCTGCGTGAAGCCCGCCTGGCGGGCCAGCCGGGCCGCCACCTGCTCGTGCTGCGCATAGCGGTAGCCGTGCATGAAGACAATGGCCACGCTGCGCAGGCCGGCGTCGTAGGCGCCCCAGAGGCACTCCTTCAGGTGCTCTTCATCGAGCGGCTCGATCACGTCGCCGTGCGCGCCGATGCGCTCCTGCGCCTCGACCACGCGGCTGTAGAGCAGCTCGGGCAGCACGATGTGGCGGTCGAAAATGCGCGGGCGGTTCTGGTAGGCGATGCGCAGCGCGTCGCGAAAGCCCTGCGTGGTCACGAGCAGCGTGGGCTCGCCCTTGCGCTCCAGCAGCGCGTTGGTGGCCACGGTGGTGCCCATCTTCACGCACTCGACCAGCTCGGGCGTGACCGGTGCGCCCGGCGCCAGCCCCAGCAGGTGGCGGATACCGGCGACCGCCGCGTCGCGGTACTGCTCGGGGTTGTCCGACAGCAGCTTGTGCGTGACAAGCTGGCCGTCGGGGCGCTTGCCCACCACGTCGGTGAAGGTGCCGCCCCGGTCGATCCAGAACTGCCAGCGGGCGGGCTCAGGGGGTTGGGTTGTAGTCATGGTGTGCTATTATAATTATAGCTACTGGCGCTTACTGGAAAAGTTCTGGAGGCCAATTTTGCTTAAATTTTTACAGCGACGCCGCCGCCCGCGCCGCCTGATCGTACATGCCCGAGAGCACACGTAAAAGGCGCGCAAGTTCGCCAATGTCGCGGTTCAGCGCGTCGTCGGCGTTGAGCGCATCGATCAGGCAGCTTTCGCGGATCTCGCGGTAGCGCTGCACGTAGGCGCGGCCGGTGTCGGTGGCGGCGTAGGTCACCTCTTTGCCGCTCTTGTGCGAGGCCACCACGCCCAGGCCCTGGAGCTTCTTGAGTGCGTAGTTCACCAGGTGCGTGTCTTCCACGTTCATGATGAAGCAGATGTCGGCCAGGCGCTTGTCGCGCGCGCGGTGCGTGACGTGGTGCAGCACCAGCACGTCGAGCGGCGTGAGGTCTTTGAGCCCCGCCGCTGCCATGCAGTGCACCACCCAGCGGTGAAAGGCATTGCCGGCCACGATCAGGCCGAACTCGAACTCGCTCATCTCGGCGCTCTGGCTCGATACCAGGTGCGCCGACGACACGATGGGCGCATGCGCTGGTTTCTGGGGGGACGCGGGCTTCATCGAACAGGACTCCTGTGGCTAGGAGCCTGTCGGACTTGCGAATCGTCGGCTGCAAATCGACCGCAGCGGCCCATTTTTCACCGTCTTTTTGCCTAATAGCTCGGCTATTGGGCTGCAAATCCGGCAAAAACTGGTCTCGCTGGGGTCGATTTTCGCTTTCGACGCCCCAAGTCCGACAGGCTCCTAGGCCCTGTGTACAGGGCATGCCGCCGGATTGTAGACAATCTACGCCGTATTTTGCTGGCGTTTTGTCGACGTTTAGTGAAAACACCTACGCTCAGCCACCGGGCTTGCGCTACAGTTTCCTGGCCCCTTCTTTCCCCTCCACCCACCTTGCGGAGCCCCTCCATGCAGCGTCGAACCTTCCCCGTCACCGCTCTCAGCCTGGCCCTGACCTGGGGCCTGTCTGCCACCCCTGCCCTGGCGCAAACCAAGTGGGATCTGGCAGCCGCCTACCCCGCCAGCAATTTTCATTCAGAGAACATGGCCCAGCTGGCGGGTGATGTGGACCAGGCCACCGGCGGCAAGCTCAAGATCACGCTGCACGCCAACGCTGCGCTCTTCAAGGCGCCCGAGATCAAGCGCGCCGTGCAGGGCGGGCAGGCCCAGATGGGCGAAATCCTGCTGGCCAACTTTCAGAACGAATGGCAGCTGTTTGGCACCGACGGCCTGCCCTTCCTGGCCACCAGCTACGACGAATCGAAGAAGCTCTACCAGGCACAAAAGCCCTTCCTGGAGAAGAAGCTGGCCGAACAAGGCATGGTGCTGCTCTACGCCGTGCCCTGGCCACCCCAGGGCATTTACACCAAGAAGCCGGTGAATGCCGCTGCCGACCTCAAGGGCATCAAGTGGCGCGCCTACAGCCCGGCCACCTCGCGCATTGCCGAACTGGTGGGCGCGCAGCCCGTCACCGTACAGGCAGCCGAGTTCTCGCAGGCACTGGCCACTGGCGTGGTCGAGTCCACCATGACCTCGGGCGCCACGGGCGTGGACAGCAAGCTCTACGAACACCTGAAGTTTTACTACGACACCCAGGCCTGGCTGCCCAAGAACGCGGTGATCGTCAACAAAAAAGCCTTTGATGCGCTCGACAAACCCAGCCAGGACGCCCTTCTGAAGGCGGGCGCCGAGGCCGAGACACGCGGCTGGATCGCCAGTGCCCGCGTAAACACCGAAACCGTCGGCAAACTCAAGGCCAACGGCATGGAGGTGCTGCCGCCTTCGCCGCAGCTCAAGGCCGATATGGCAAAGGTGGGCGAGACCATGCTCAAGGAATGGCTGGACAAGGCCGGCCCTGATGGCAAGGCGCTGGTTGACGCCTACCGCAAATAAGGGCCCCGCATGCGACGCCTGCTCGACACGATGTACGACTGCGCCGCCGCCCTGGCGGCGCTTTTTATGGTGGCCCTGCTGGGCATGGTGCTGCTGTCCATCGTCAGTCGGCAACTGCACTTTCATGTGCCGGGCACCGATGCCTATGCGGGTTATCTGATGGCGGGCGCCGGTTTTCTGGCACTGGCGCATACCCTCAAGCGGGGCGAACACATCCGGGTCACACTGCTGATCAATGCCCTGCACGGCCGCTGGAAGAAGGCGCTGGAGTTGTGGGCACTTTCCACCGCCGCGCTGCTGGCGCTGCTGTTTGCTTTCTACAGTGGCCGGCTGGCCTGGCAGTCGCATGCCTTCCACGACATCTCTACCGGCAGTGACGCCACGCCGCTGTGGATTCCGCAGCTGGGCATGGCCATTGGCACGGCGGTGCTGGCCATTGCCTTCGTCGATGAGCTGGTGCTGGAACTGCGTGGGCTGCGTGGGCGCCAGAACCCGGCCAAAGCGCTGCGCAACGAGTAACCGCCTATTGCCATGAGTGACCTTGCCATCACCGGGCTGCTGGTGCTTTCGCTGTTCCTGATCCTGGGCAGCGGTGTGTGGATCGGGCTGACGCTTTCGGGCGTGGCCTGGATTGGCATGCAGCTTTTTTCGTCCCGGCCCGCAGGCGACGCCATGGCGGTCACCATCTGGGGCTCGGCGTCGAGCTGGACGCTGACCGCCCTGCCCCTGTTCATCTGGATGGGTGAAATCCTGTTCCGCACGCGACTATCGCAAGATATGTTCAAGGGTCTGGCGCCGTGGGTGCAAGGCCTGCCCGGGCGGCTGCTGCACACCAATGTGGTGGGCTGCACCATCTTCGCAGCGGTTTCCGGGTCGAGCGCAGCCACCTGCACCACCATCGGCAAGATGACCCTGCCCGAGCTGAAGCTGCGCGGCTACCCGGCGCACATGGTCGTCGGCACACTGGCTGGTGCCAGCACACTGGGCCTCTTGATCCCACCTTCAATCATCATGATCGTCTATGGCGTGATGGCCGAAGTGTCGATCTCCCGGCTGTTCGTGGCAGGCGTGCTGCCCGGGGTGCTGCTGGCCACGCTGTTCTCGGGCTACATCATGCTGTGGGCGCTGCGCCACCCAGACCAGATCCCCCAGGCCACCGAGCGCCTGAGCCTGCGGCAAAAGCTGTCGGCCTCGCGCGCCCTCATCCCCGTCATGCTGCTGATCGCGGCCGTGCTCGGCTCCATCTACACCGGCATCGCCACCGCCACCGAGGCGGCTGCAGTGGGTGTTGTGGGCGCACTCGTGCTGTCGGCGCTGCAAGGGTCGCTGAACTGGGCCAGTTTTCGCGGCGCGTTGATGGGTGCCACGCGGCTGTACTGCATGATCGCGCTGATTCTGGCCGGGGCCGCGTTTCTGACGCTGTCGATGGGCTACATCGGTCTGCCCCGCCATCTGGCCGAATGGATTGCGTCGCTCGGCCTGAGCCAGGCCCAGCTCATCGTGGCGCTGGCGCTTTTCTTCATCATCCTGGGTTCGTTCCTCGATGGCATCTCCATGGTGGTGCTGACCATGGGCGTACTCATGCCGACGGTGCAGGCCGCAGGCATCGACCCGATCTGGTTCGGCATCTTCGTTGTGCTGGTGGTCGAAATGGCGCAGATCACTCCACCGGTGGGCTTTAATCTGTTCGTGCTGCAGGGCATGACCGGGCGGCAGTTGCCCTGGATCGCCAAGGTCACCCTGCCCATGTTTCTGCTGATGTGCGCCGCCGTGGCGCTGATCTACGTCTTTCCGGCCATCGTCACCTGGCTGCCACAGCAAATGGCAGCCCGGTAGGCGTCGGCACACAACCGCTGTGGCATTGCTGGACAATGGCCGCATGCTGAACGTCCTGTCTATCTGCATCGGTGCCAGTCTGGGCGCCCTCGCCCGCTGGCGCCTGGGCCTGTGGCTCAGCACCGGCAGCATGCTGCCCTGGGGCACACTGGCTGCCAACCTGATCGGGGGCTACCTCATCGGCGTGTGTATTGCAGTGTTCCAGTCCTTGCCCCATCTCGATCCGATCTGGCGGCTGGCGCTGATCACCGGCTTTCTGGGCGCCCTCACCACCTTCTCCAGCTTCTCGGCAGAGGTCGTAACCATGCTGCAGCAGCAGCGCTACCTGCTGGCCTGCGGCACCGTGGCAATGCACCTTTTCGGCTCGCTGCTGATGACCGTGCTGGGCTTGCAGACGGTGGCCTTGCTGGTGTCTGACCGCACCTGACACCCAGCCACTGTTGCACTCACCACACTACGCTATTCATAGCGCGAAAGTCTTGCAGAGTAAAGCGCAGTCGGCCAAAGATGCCCCCTAAAATGGGCTTCTTCGACGCTCCACCACTACCACCCCCTGAATCCCCAGCGCAAACCTGAACGCGCCCCCTGGAAACACCATGGAAGCCAACACCCAACTCAATGAACGCCACCTGGCCGATGCCTGGGAAGAACTGCACACCCACGCCAACAAAGGCAACCTGCTGCTGGCCGACTCCAACCGCATGGCCTTTGCCGACCCCGAATTTCTGTTCCGGCGCGAGACGCGGGGCATCCGCTTCCAGCTCGAAATGCTCAAGCCCGACCTGGGCCAGACCCATCAGGGCATCGAGAACACCATCGTCGTCTATGGCAGTGCCCGCTTTGTCGAGCCCGAACTGGCCGCCCAGCAACTGGCCGACGCACAGGAGCACGGAGACGCGGCTCGCATTGCCCTGGCCGAGCGCGCTGTGCGCAATGCGCGCTACTACGACTTGGCACGCCAGTTCACGCGACTGGTTGCCGAACACAGCAACCAGCAAGACCCCGTCAACCGCCTCTACGTCTGCACCGGCGGTGGCCCCGGCATCATGGAAGCCGCGAACCGGGGCGCCCATGATGCGGGTGCCCCCAATGTGGGCCTGAACATTGCCTTGCCCCACGAACAAGGCGGCAACCGCTTCATCACGCCCTCGCTAAGCTACAAGTTCCACTACTTCGCTCTGCGCAAGATGCACTTCATGATGCGCGCCAAGGCGCTAGTGGCCTTTCCCGGCGGCTTCGGCACCCTCGACGAACTGTTCGAGGTACTCACACTGGTACAGACCGGCAAGACCAAGCCGGTCCCGATCGTCCTGTTTGGCACGCGCTTCTGGAAGCGCCTGATCGATTTCGACTTTCTGGTCGAAGAAGGCACCATTTCGCCCGATGACCTCCACCTGTTTCACTACACCGATGATCCTCAGGAGGCTTGGGGCCTGATCAAGTCGTTTTATCAGCTCTGAGCAAACGGGCCATCGACGGGAAATTGACAGCTCAAAGCGCCCGGCCATCGGGCGCAAAATGATACTTCCCGCTCGAAGACAGCGCCCTCACTCTGACCGAGGCCTGTTCACCGGCGTCAGCGGTCCACGCCCATCAAAGAAGGCGATCAGGTTGTCCGCTGCGAGATGGGCCATGGCCAGGCGCGTGCCCACGGTGGCACTGGCGATATGCGGCGTGAGCACGACATTGGGCAATTCCAGCAAGCCCGGATGCACCTGCGGCTCACCCTCGAATACATCCAGCCCTGCTGCCGCGATGCGGCGCTCGCGCAGGGCGAGGGCCAGCGCGGTGTCGTCCACGATGCCGCCCCGTGCGATGTTGATCAGCGTAGCCGTGGGCTTCATCAGGGCCAGTTCCGGTGCGCCAATGGTGTGGTGCGAATCCGCCGCGTAGGGCAGAACCAGAACCACGTGGTCTGCCGTGCGCAGCAACTCCTCCTTGGCTACGTAACGGGCTTTGCATTCGGCCTCCAGCTCTGCCGTCAGGCGGGAGCGGTTGTGATAGACCACCTCCATGCCAAAGCCAAGGGCGCCACGGCGGGCAATGCCCTGCCCGATGCGGCCCATGCCGATGATGCCCAGGCGGCTGCCGTGCACCTCGGCGCCTGCAAACATGTCGTAGCGCCACTGTGTCCAAAGGCCTGCGCGCAGGAAATGCTCGCTTTCCGTGATTCGGCGGGCCGTTGCCATGAGCAACGCAAAACCGAAGTCGGCCGTGGTTTCGGTCAGCACATCGGGGGTATTGGTGCCCTGAACACCAGCCGCAGTCATCGCGTCCAGGTCGAAATTGTTGTAACCCACTGCCATGTTGGCCACGATACGCAGTTGCGTGCAGGCCGCCAGCAGCGGCGCATCAATGCGCTGCCCGCCCGTGGTCAACGCTCCGTCCTTGTTCTTCAGGCGCTGAACCAGCTCATTGCCGGCCCAATCCCGGTCTTCGGTATTGGACTCGACCGTGAAATGCTGCGCCAGCTTGTCCAGGACCTCCGGGAAAACGGCCCGTGCAACGAGGATGGAGGGTTTTTGCATGACAGGGCGCCCACAATCAGCGGAACCAGATGAAGGTGATCAGCACAAAGAGCGGCACCAGGATACCGAAGGACCACAGCATGTAGCCAAAAAAGCTGGGCATCTTCACTCCCCTGTCTTCGGCAATGGCCTTGACCATGAGGTTGGGCGCATTGCCGATATAGGTATTGGCGCCCATGAACACGGCCCCCGCCGAGATAGCGGCCAACGTGGGCGCCATGGTGGTCATCAGCGTGGCGGGGTCACCTCCCGCCGTATTGAAGAACACCAGGTAGGTCGGGGCATTGTCAAGGAAAGATGAAAGAATGCCGGTGGCCCAGAAATACATGGCCGGATCGGGTGAGCCGTCGGGCCGGGTCACTGCGCTGACAATGGAACCAAAGGGGCCGTTGACGCCCGCCTTGAGCATGGCGATGACGGGGATGATGGTCAGGAAGATACCTGCAAACAGCTTGGCCACCTCTTGCATGGGCGCCCAGCCGAACTGGTTGCTATCGTGCACAGCCTTGGGTGTGAGCCACAGGGAAACGACTGTCACGATGATCAACCCCACATCGCGAATGATGCCCGGCAAGCCCACATCGGTGCCGGCGATGTTGAACACCACCGATGATTTCCAGAAACCACTCAGCAATACCAGGGCCACCACCGCGCCCAGCAGGGCGAAGTTGAACTTCCCATCAAAACCAATGGCCCGCGTGTCCGGGGTCGGGTCACGCGGCAGCACCTCCTCGCGGTGGCGGTAG
>DMZZ01000244.1:0-5209 GCA_003484805.1 Comamonadaceae bacterium
CGATTGTGTCACGCCAGGCGGGCCGTATCGGCAAAGAATCGCGCCCGGTTCAGCGCAGCGCCCGGTAAATTTCCTCGGCCAGTTCGTGCGAGATGCCTTCCACGGTGGCCAGGTCTTCCACGCTCGCGTCCTGCACGCCGCGCACGCCGCCAAAGCGCTGCAGCAGGCGCGCACGCTTTTTCGGCCCCACACCGGCGATGTCTTCGAGCCGGCTGCCGCCCACGCGCACCTTGGCGCGCGCCGCGCGCATGCCGGTGATGGCAAAACGGTGCGCCTCGTCGCGGATCTGCGCCACCAGCATCAGCGCCGCAGAATCCTTGCCCAGATACACCTTCTCGCGCCCGTCGGCGAACACCAATTCCTCCAGGCCCACCTTGCGGCCCTCGCCCTTCTCCACCCCCACGATGCGCGTGAGGTCCAGTCCCAGCCCGGTGAACACCTCGCGCGCCATGGCCACCTGCCCCTTTCCGCCATCGACCAGCACGAGGTCGGGCAGGCGCGCCTGGGCGGCCGTGGGTTCGGCGCCGCCCGCCTCGCGCAAGGCCTCGGCCACCTTGCTGTAGCGGCGCAGCAGCACCTGGCGCATGGCGGCATAGTCGTCGCCGCCGGTGATGCCTTCGATCTTGTAGCGGCGGTATTCACTGCCCTGCATCTTGTGGTGGTGGAATACCACGCACGAGGCCTGCGTGGACTCGCCGACCGTGTGCGAGATATCGAAACACTCGATCGTGAGGCTGCCCAGGTCTTCCTGCGGCAGGTCCAGCGCCTCGGCCAATGCGCGCGTGCGCGCCTGCTGCGAGCCTTCCTCGGCCAGCAGGCGGGCGAGCTGCAGGTCGGCGTTCTGGCGTGCCATGTCGAGCCAGGCACGGCGCTGGCCGCGCGGCTGCGGGACGACCGTCACGCGCAGGCCGGCCTGCTCCGACAGGGCCTCGGCCAGCGCCTTGTCGACCGGGTCGGTGGTCACGAGCACGGGCGGCACGGGCACGCCCAGGTAGTGCTGCCCAATGAAGGCTTCGAGCACCTGCTGCTCGACCGAGGGCGGCGGGCTGGCGGCGTCCTCGGCCTCGTACACGGCCGTGGCGTCTTCCACATGCACCGGATAGTAGGCCCGGTCGCCCAGATGCCGGCCGCCGCGCACCATGGCCAGGTTCACGCAGGCGCGCCCGCCCTGCACGCGCACGGCCAGAATGTCCACGTCCTTGTCCGACGTCGTCTCCACCGCCTGCTGGTGCAGCACGCGCGCCAGCGCCGTCATCTGGTTGCGCAGCTCGGCCGCCTGCTCGAACTCCAGGCGGTCGGCGTGCGCCATCATGCGCGCCTCCAGCTCTTGCAGCAGCACCTGGGTTTCGCCGCGCAGCAGCGCCTCGGCATGCTGCACGTCCTGCGCATAGACCTCGGGCGCAATCAGGCCGACACAGGGCGCTGTGCAGCGCTTGATCTGGTAGAGCAGGCAGGGCCGCGTGCGGTTGGCAAACACCGTGTCCTCACAGGTGCGCAGGCGAAACACCTTTTGCAGCAGCTGGATGGTCTCTTTCACCGCCCAGCTGTTGGGGTAGGGGCCGAAGTAGCGGTGCCGCTTGTCGATGCTGCCCCGGTAGTAGGCCATGCGCGCAAAGCGCTGCCCGGGCGCATCGCCCTGGCCGTCTTTTGCGGCCACACCGGTGATCTTGAGAAACGGGTAGCTCTTGTCGTCGCGAAACAGGATGTTGTACTTGGGGTTTTGCGACTTGATGAGGTTGTTTTCGAGCAGCAGTGCCTCCGCCTCGGAGCGCACCACCGTGGTGTCGAGCCGCGCGATCTTGCCCACCATGTGGCCGATGCGCGTGCCGCCATGCTGCTTCGTGAAATAGCTCGACACCCGTTTTTTCAGGTTGCGCGCCTTGCCCACATAGAGCAGCGCGCCCTCGGCGTCGAAATAGCGGTAGACACCGGGCAGCGGCGGCAGCGCTGCCACCTGCGCCAGCAATTCTTCAGAGTGCACTTCAAGCATGGCGCTATTGTGCGCACGGCGGCCCGGCGCCGGGGACAATGCGGTCCATGACCTCGTCCCGCCCTTGCGCATCTCCCGCGCCACCACCGCTGCAATGGGACATTTTCTGCCGCGTCATCGACAACTTCGGCGACATCGGCGTCTGCTGGCGCCTGGCCGCCAACTTGGCCGCGCGCGGCCAGCAGGTGCGTCTGTGGACCGACGACGCCTCGGCCCTGGCCTGGCTGGCGCCGCAGGGCCGCCCGGGCGTGGCGGTGCGCCCCTGGGGAGGGCTGCTTGCCGCTGAAGATGCCCCCACACAGGTGCTGGTGGAGGCCTTCGGCTGCGACATTGCTCCTGAGTTCCTGGCCCAAAGCGCCGAAATTTCAGCCACGACAGGCCAGAAGCACCTGTGGATCAACCTCGAACACCTGTCTGCCGAAGGTTATGTGGAGCGCTGTCACCGCCTGCCCTCGCCCGTGCGTGACAGCGCCGCCGCCGGGGGCGTCAAATGGTTCTTCTACCCCGGCTTCACCCCGGCCACGGGCGGCCTGCTGCGCGAGGCCGATCTGCTGCAACGCCAGGCGCACTTCGATGCGACCGCCTGGCGCCGCAGCCGCCACCCAGAAGCGCTGCAAGAGCGCTGGATTTCGCTGTTCTGCTACGAGCCTGCCGCCCTGCCGCCGCTGCTGCAGCAGTGCATGCAGCAGCCCACCCGGCTGCTCGTCACGCTCGGCAGGGCCACGGCAGCCACGCAAGCTGCTTTGCAGGAAATTTCAGAAAAAAATGGCACTGAAGACATACTGGATAAGCGCAAGCAGCTATCAATTTCATACCTACCGCACCACCCGCAGGCCGCATTCGACGAAATGCTCTGGGCCTGCGACCTGAACCTGGTGCGCGGCGAAGACTCGCTGGTGCGGGCCCTATGGGCCGGCCGCCCTCTGGTCTGGCACATCTACCCGCAGCACGACAACGCCCACCACGGCAAGCTGCACGCGTTTCTCGACTGGCTGCAGGCCCCACCCTCGCTGCGCCAGTTCCATGCCACCTGGAACGGCCTGGACGATGCCCCGATCATGCTGCCAGACGAAACCACACTGGCGCAATGGGCTGCATGCGTACAGGCTGCGCGCGCGCGCCTGCTGGCGCAGGACGATCTCGTCACGCAAATTTTGGGGTTTGTGAACGAAAAACGGTAAAATCCAAGGCTTTGCGCAAAACAGGCGCGGCACAACAGTGCCCAGCCCTCGCGCATTTTCGCCGCGGAACATGCATCGGCACGGCACGCCTTCTGCCCCCAGAAAGCCACCGGCCCGCGCGTTGAGCGGCCCCAACCCAAGCAACTTGCTATGAAAATCGCTCAAGAAATCCGCGCCGGCAACGTCATCATGCACGGCAAGGACCCCATGGTTGTCCTGAAGACCGAATACGCCCGTGGCGGCCGCGGCGCCGCTACTGTGCGCATGAAGCTCAAGAGCCTGATCGGCA
The DNA here is from genome assembly GCA_003484805.1 of Comamonadaceae bacterium. Lineage (GTDB taxonomy): Bacteria > Pseudomonadota > Gammaproteobacteria > Burkholderiales > Burkholderiaceae_C > Simplicispira. The sequence goes on from DMZZ01000244.1 coordinate 3,461, forward strand.
ACTTCGGCACCGAAGTCGTGTTCAAGGCCGACGACAAGATCGACAACGTGATCCTCGACAAGAAAGAGTGCACCTACTCCTACTTTGCCGACCCCATGTACGTGTGCATGGACACCGAGTACAACCAGTACGAAGTCGAAGCCGAAAACATGGGTGACTCGCTGAACTACCTCGAAGACGGCATGACCGTGGAAGTGGTGTTCTACGACGGCAAGGCCATTTCGGTCGAGCTGCCCACCAGCGTCGAGCGCGAAATCACCTGGACGGAACCCGCCGTCAAGGGCGACACGTCCGGCAAGGTGCTCAAGCCCGCCAAGATTGCCACCGGCTTCGAAGTGCCCGTGCCGCTGTTTGTCAGCCAGGGCGACAAGATCGAAATCGACACCCGCACCGGCGAATACCGCAAGCGCGTGTAAGCATGTTCCGCCCAGCAAAAAGGCTTCCCGAGGGAAGCCTTTTTCATGCTATTTTGGCATCTGGCGCCCGTATTACAAGCGCCACAAGCTATTCAATTCATAGCAATCAGATCGGCTGCGCCACCAGGTCGTGGCCCTGCACGCCGACGATGCGCGCCCGGGTGAACTCGCCCACCTTGAGCTGCTTGCTGATTTTTTCGGGCGGCAGCAACTGCACGTTGCCGTCGATCTCGGGCGCATCAGCGTAGCTGCGGCCCACGCCACCCTTCCGGCCCATGGCGGGGGCATGGTCCACCAGCACCTGCATGGTCGCGCCCACGCGGCGTTGCAGCTTGGACACCGACACCTCTTCGGCCACGGCCATGAAGCGTGCGCGGCGCGCCTCGCGCTCCTCCAGCGGCAGCATGCCGGGCAGGTGGTTGGCCTCGGCGCCATTCACGTCGCTGTAGGCGAAGCAGCCCGCGCGGTCGATCTGCGCCTCGCGCATGAAATCGAGCAGGTGCTGGAACTCTTCTTCGGTCTCGCCAGGGAAGCCGGCGATGAAGGTGCTGCGGATCACGATGTCGGGGCAGGCCTCGCGCCAGCGCTGGATGCGCTCCAGGTTCTTCTCGCCGCTGGCCGGGCGCTTCATGCGGCGCAGCACATCGGGGTGGCTGTGCTGGAAGGGCACATCCAGGTAAGGCAGCACCAGGCCCTGCGCCATGAGCGGAATGATCTCGTCCACGCTCGGGTAGGGGTACACATAGTGCAGGCGCACCCAGGCGCCGTAGGGCGCCGCCATTTCACCGAGGGACTGCACCAGCTCCAGCAGGCGCGTCTTGACGGGCTTGCCGTCCCAGAAACCCGTGCAGTACTTCACATCCACGCCGTAGGCCGAGGTGTCCTGGCTGATGACCAGCAGTTCCTTCACGCCGCCCTCGAACAGGGCCTTGGCCTCTTTCAGCACGTCGCCGATGGGGCGGGACACCAGATCACCGCGCATCGAAGGGATGATGCAGAAGGTGCAGCGGTGGTTGCAGCCCTCGCTGATTTTCAGATAGGCGTAGTGGCGCGGCGTGAGCTTGATGCCTGCCACACCCATGGCACCAGGCACCAGGTCGATGAAGGGGTCGTGCGGCTTGGGCAGGTTGCGGTGCACGGCGTCCATCACGTCCTGCGTGGCCTGCGGGCCGGTGACGGCCAGCACGCTGGGGTGCATCTGCTGCACCATGTTGCCGCCGCCCTCGCCGGTGCGCGCGCCCAGACAGGCGGTGACGATGACCTTGCCGTTCTCGGCCAGGGCCTCGCCGATGGTGTCCAGGCTCTCCTTGACGGCATCGTCGATGAAGCCGCA
>DMZZ01000167.1:0-3582 GCA_003484805.1 Comamonadaceae bacterium
CAGGTCATGATCGACCACATGTAAAGCGATTCGCTGGCGGCCGCCAGCGAACAAAATAAGCCCCGGTGCCTTGAAAACACCGGGGCTTTCTGTTTTCTGGCCCTTGCCAGCCGTCCAGACCTGCGTCAGACCACCGGGCGATACACCCGTTCCACGCGGCCCGCAATGCGCCATGCCGATGCCACGGACGCATTGACCCATTCACCCGTGCCGGTGGCGTCCAGTTCCAGATCCCCCGAGATGGGGTTGGTCCGGTAACGCCGACACCCCCGCCACGCGATACCGCTGAGGCTCAGTTCTTCCACCAGATACAGGCCGTCGCGGCCTACGGCGTGGATGTCGTAATTGATGCGCAGCACGTCGGTGGATTCCACGGCCGGGGGATAGCTGCAATCCCATGCCTCTTTGAACGCCACGCCAGACAGGCGGGGCGCTTCGTGGGCGACAGTCGATACGGACATGCTGAGGGCTCCTTGAGGGGTTGCAGGTCGAAGGCGTTGGCGCCCCCGTGGGCAGTTTGCACGGTTTGGCCCGGGTGTCAAACACCGTTCTATCGGGCGAGGCCCAGACCGGCGCATTCCCCGCGTATGCTGCGGCCATTGACAAAGAGAGGCTGGCAATGATTGATGGACTGGTGGCAGGCAAGCTCTATGGCGTGGCAGAGCAACGCCTGGACAAGGGGAACAAGCCCTTTGTGGTGTGCAAGGTGCGGGCGGCGTCGAGCGACGGGGAGATGCTGTTTGTGAATGTGATTGCCTTCGACGAGGGCACCTCGGCACTTCTGCTGGCGCTGGCCGACGGTGAGAGCGTGGCGCTTTCGGGGAGCGTGACTCCACGGGTCTGGACCGACAAGCAGGGCAATACCCGGCCCAGCCTGGACATGGTGGCTCACCGGGCGCTGACCGCGCACGATGTGCAGCACCGCCGCAGCGTGCTGGAGTTCACCGGCGGCCCGCAGGATTGACCCCTGATTCGCACGGCATGCCGGTGCGCACCGTTATTGATGCGCTACAACCAGAAAACGGTGTAAATCATTGAATCTAAAGTGATTTGGTGACTTATCCCGGTTTTCTGTGGATAACATTGTTGAAAACTTCTGATGGGACGCTCTAAAGCCATGTCCCACAAGGATCTGGCTACGTTGCACAAGAAGAGGGCAGCCCGATGGACCTCATACGAATCAACAACTTGCGAAATCCTGGGGATTCAGTCCGGACAAAATCGCAAAGCCTGATCATGCTGTGCCGCAACATAAATTTTGTGCATAAGTAGACATTGCGGGGCGTTTGCTGCATTTTTTGTGGTAGCCCGGGTAGCGGCGTTCCGGGCTGCCCAGCCGAGGGGCTGGGCACCCCCATTTACACCACGCCCTGCGCGCGCAGCTCGGCCATCTGCTCCGGCGACAGCCCGAGCTGCTGAAGCACCTCGGTGGTGTGCTGTCCCAGCGCGGGCGGCGCATGGCGCAGCACGGGCGGGTGTTCGGACAGGCGCAGCGGGCTGGCCACGGTGGCGAGCCTGCTGATGCCATCAACAGGCGTTCCATCGGGCGAGCGTGNNAACGCCTGGGCAATGTTGTTGATGGGGCCGCAGGGCACGGCCTTGTCTTCGAGCAGGGCGATCCAGTCGGCGGTGGTCCGGGTGCGGGTGAGTTCGCTCATCAGCGGGATCAGCGTGCTGCGGTAGATCACCCGGGCCGAGGTGGTGGCAAAGCGTTCATCCGCCGCCCATTCGGGCTTGCCGACGGCATGGCAGAAGCGCGCGAACTGGCCGTCGTTGCCAATGGCCAGCAGCACGGCGCCATCGCTGCTGGGAAAGTCCTGGTAAGGCGCCAGACTGGGGTGCGAGTTGCCCTGGCGCTGCGGCACGGCGCCCGTGTTCAGATAACCGGCGGCCTGGTTGGCCAGAATGCTCATGCCCACGTCGAACAGCGCCATGTCGATGTGCTGGCCGCGCCCTGTCTGGTGCCGTGCCTCCAGCGCGGCGAGGATGGCGGTGGAGGCATAGAGGCCCGTGAACAGATCGATGGCTGCCACGCCCACGCGCATGGGGCCACCGCCGGGTTCGCTGTCGGCGCGGCCGGTGACGCTCATCAGCCCGCACATGGCCTGGATCATCAGGTCGTAACCGGCACGCTCGGCATACGGCCCGGTCTGCCCGAAGCCGGTGACCGAGCAATAGATCAGGCGCGGGTTGAGGGCGCGCAGGCTTTCGNNCGCCATCTGGCGGATGAGCGCCTGGCCTTGCGGCGTGGCGATGTCGATGGTGACGGAACGCTTGTTGCGGTTGCAGGCGCTGTAGTAGCTGGCCTGGTCGGTGCGTTCGCCCTGGTCGTCGTTCAGAAAGGGCGGCCCCCAGCGGCGCGTGTCGTCGCCTTCGCCGGGCTTTTCGATCTTGATCACGTCCGCGCCCATGTCGGCCAGGATCTGGGTGCACCAGGGGCCGGCCAGCACGCGGGAAAGGTCGAGTACGCGGATGTGGCTGAGCGCACCGGTCGTTGCTGGCGCTGCGGTGGGCTGGGCACGGTGGGCGGCGGAGGGGGTGTCGGGCATGGCAATGGAATTCGTTGAGGGAATGCTTCAGGCAGTTTAGGAGCGCATACGCTGTCGTGGCTTCCAATTTCCGGAAGAGCCTGTTCATGCCTGCGTGGCGCAAACCGGTGCGATGGGATGGCCCTGGCACCGGCGGATGCGCTGCGGGCGCATAGAATCCGCGCGTGGCAATGCACTTTGATCTTGTAGACCTGCGCTTGATGGTTCATATCGCCGAGGCGAACAGCATGACCCGTGGCGCCGAGCTGTCTTTCATCTCCCTTCCTGCGGCGAGTACCCGCGTCAAGAACCTGGAGGAGGGTATCGGCACCAAGCTGCTGTACCGCACCAGCCAGGGCGTGACACTCACGCCGCCCGGCCAGGCCTTTGTGCACCATGCGCGCATGGTGCTGGGCCAGATCGAGCACCTGCGCGGCGACATGCAGGAATATGTGCGCGGCATCAAGGGCCATGTGCGCGTGTTCGCCAACACCACGGCGCTGGGTGAGTACCTGCCGCCGGTGCTGCGGGCCTATCTGAGCAAGAACCCCGACGTGAACATCGACCTGCGCGAGCGGCTCTCGCACGACATCGTGCGCGCCGTGACCGAGGGGCAGACCGACATCGGCATCGTTGCCGGCCTGGTGCGCACCGAAAGCCTGGAGACGCTGCCCTACCGGCACGACCGCCTCGCCCTGGTGGTGGCCCGGGGCCACGAACTGGGCGAGCGCCCCGAGGTCGCCTTTGCCGACACGCTGGATCACGACCACGTCGGTCTGCACGAGTCCAGCGCGATCCATGCCTTTCTGCGCCAGGAGTGCGACCAGTTGCACCGGCCGATCAAGCAGCGCATCCAGGTCAGCAACTTCGAGGCGGCCTGCCGCATGATCGAGGCCGACGTGGGCGTGGGCATCCTGCCCGAATCGGCCGCGCGCCGGCATGCGCAGACCATGGCTATCACCATCGTGCCGCTGACCGACCCCTGGGCGCTGCGCAAGATGCTGATCTGCGTGCGCAGCCTCGATGCCCTGCCGGGCTTTGCCCGCGAGCTGGT
>DMZZ01000089.1:0-13774 GCA_003484805.1 Comamonadaceae bacterium
CCTTGGGCGTGATGGCCTTGACCAGATTGATGCCCAGCTCGGCCGTGGTGTAGCCGCGCCCGGGTTCCATGCGCGTGTGCACGGCGCAGCCCAGGGCCGAATCGAGCAGCGTGGCAAACCAGCCGCCATGCACCGTGCCCATGGGGTTGAGGTGCTCAAGGCGGGGTGTTCCCTGAAAGACGGCGCTGCCATCACCCACCTCCACGATGAGGAAATCCAGTGTTCGGGCTATGGCCGCATAGGGCAGTTCACCGCGCAGCATCGCCTGCATCTGCTCCAGGCCCGTCATGTGGGCGATCTGCTCACGCCGGGCCACGCCGGGGCCCGGGCCGACATCCAGCCGCGTCAGGATGTCGCGCTCCTGCGCGAGCCAGTGTTCAAGAAGGTGGTGTGTGGTCATGGTGTCTGGAGGGAGGTTGGGTGGCGACGATGAATAACTTGCATATGCAATTATTGCAGATACAATCAAAACCATGCAAGCCGAAAAACCTCCCACCGAGACCGCTGCTCCTCCTGCGGCAACCGCATTGCCGCAGGGCTGTACCAATTTCAAGCTGCGCCAGCTCATGCGCCGTGTGGCCCACCACTACGACGCCGAGATGGCGCAATGTGGCCTCAAGACCACGCAGTATTCGTTGCTCTCGCATGTGCTGAAACTCGGTCCCATCCGTCCGGGCGACCTGGCCGTCGCCATGAAGATGGCCGCCTCGACCCTGACGCGCAACCTGCGCCCCTTGGTCGATGCCGGTTGGGTGACGCTGGAGCCAGGCGCTGACGGCCGCAGCCGCCTGGCGCACATCACCGAAGCTGGCCGCGACAAGCGCGTTGAAGCACAGCGCCGCTGGAAGGCTGCGCAACTGGCGCTGAATGAAGTGCTGGGGGTAGAGCGCGTGCTGGCACTGCACACGCTGGTGGACGATGTCCTGGCCTTGCTGGCCCTTCCTGCGCAGGAGCCGGGCGATGGGGAGTGACACCGTGCTGGACTCGCGCACCCGCATGCTGCTGGAGGCGCCCATTGCCCCGACGCTGCTGCGGCTGGCCGCACCCAATGTGCTGGTGATGCTGGCGCAAGCCGGTGTGGGGCTGATCGAAACCTACTTTGTGGGCCAGCTCGGCACCGATGCCCTGGCGGGCATGGCGCTGGTGTTTCCGGTCGTCATGTTGATGCAGATGACGTCTGCCGGGGCGATGGGCGGTGGCATTGCATCGGCGATTGCCCGGGCCCTGGGCGCACGGCGCAGGGCCGACGCCGATGCGCTGGTGCTGCATGCCCTGGTCATTGCCGCCGTCTTCTCGCTCATCTTCACACTGGCCGTCGTGGGAGGAGGGCGCTGGCTTTACACCCACATGGGCGGCGCTGGATGCGGCGCTGACCTATTCGAACTGGGTGTTTGCGGGTGCCTTGCTGGTGATCTGAAGTCGCTTTTTCTTCACCGGCAGGTCGCGAGCCGGGTTGGAGCGCTGGTTGACGATGGTTGGTATTGTGTCGTTCACCTCATGGCGAGCACCCCCAAACCAATTGTGATGATCGCCACTCCCAGGATCCTCCTTTGCCATCCGGCTTTGTCGTTGAACAAGAAAATGGAGAGAACTGCAGCGAGCACGATGCCGGCGTTGGTGTACGACACGACCTCCGCCGCAGGCAACTGACGCATGGCGTGGATCACCAAGGCGTAGGCGAGACCGATACAGGTTCCGCCAACAGCCAGCGAGGCGAGGTCAATGCGCTGTGCTGGCACCCAACAGCGGGTGTGCCGATGCATGCGCAAAGTCATGCTGATCCAAGAGGCCAGATAGCCGACGGACAAGAAGCCCACGAGTCCCATGAAGGTGGGAATGTGTTCGGTGGCTGCCTTGTCACTCAGGGAATAAACGCTGGTCGCCAACATGGCCAGCATGGCCCAGCGCAACGCCCTTCGATCCGATCCCTGTCGAGCACTAGACGCCATGACAAGCAAGCCGAGCACACTGACACCAATCCCCAGCCATGCAATGGGCGGGAGACTTTGGCCGAAGAACAGCGTGCCCCAGATCGCAATGAGGAGAGGTGAACTGCGCACCAGAGGGTAGACAAGCGCGACTGGTGCATGCTCGTAGGCCTTGGCCAGACCGGTGAAATACACCACGTTCGCGGCGGCCGATACGGCCAGCAGCAGCATCATCTCCAGCGTCCAAACGACGGTGGTCGCCAGCTCCCACAACCCCCACGGCGCAAACAGCACCAGGTGCGCCAGCAACACCCACCACAGCGGGTTCGATGCCCTGGGCAAATGCCGTGCCATCAGGTTCCAGGTGACGTGCATGGCCACCGACAGGGCCAGTGCCAGCGGTGCGTTCATCGCGTGCTGGGTGGTATGTCGGCGATGCTGCCGTCCCGGGCCAGCCGGATGTGACAGGCGATGCTCGGCGTCTCTTGCATCATCCAGGCGTCCAGAGCATGGCCCGCATGGGTGAGCCAGGTGGTGCGGGCTCCGGACTCGACGGCGCAGCGGTGCGCCGCATCCCAGTCGTTGTGGTTTTTCGGGGCCGGGTGTGGCGGGTAGGAACAGTCGATGGCCATGTCAAAGTCGTCCCAGGCCCGCAGGAACTCGGCCGACTTCGGCGGCAAACCGAGGGTGTCGGTGAGGTAGGCGAAGCGCTGGCCTTGTGTGCCCTCGATGGCATAGCCCAGCGTGGGCTTGGAGTGCACCAGCGGCAGGGGCGTCATGCGCAGCGCCCCCACCTTGAAGGCCTCGAACTTGTGCACCGTCTCGAAGGCCAGCACCCCCGGGTGCTTGAACAAATCGGCACAGCCTTCGCTGTCCGAGGGGGCATAGACGCGTATGGGCTGGCCTGTGCCCCAGCGCAGATGAAAGAGTCCCTGCACGTGATCGGGGTGGTAGTGCGTGAGAACAATGGCGTCCAGGGTACCCGGCGTAAACCGTTCGTGCAGGTCCATCAGCCCGGCATCCAGCAGCACCCGGGTACCTTCGGATTCAATCAGGGCGCTGCAAGGACGGCGCACGAACTGTGGCTCGGTCCTTGCGCGCTCACAGGCCCGACAGGTACAGCCGTAGAGCGGAACGCCGCCAGCGGCGCCAGTGCCCATAAAGGTTACACGCATGCCGGGGCTCCTTGGGAGTGTTCCACGATCAGACGGGCCAGCGCTTCCCCGGCCATCTCGATGGGTCCGTTGTTCTGGATGAGCACACCGTGCAAGGGCTGCAGTCGCAACTTTTCATGGCGGCGCAGGCGCCGCTCAATGGACTCAGCATCTTCGCGGCCACGGGCCAGCAGCCGATCACGCAGGACGTCGGTGGCCACGTCAATCGTCACCGGCAGCAGCTCCGGGTAGCGTTGGCGAGCCTCATCCAGGTATTCCCGCGAGCCGTTGATCACCACAGTGACGCCTTTGGCCAGCCATTGGTTGATCTCGATGCCGATCCCGTATTGCAGGCCGTGGCTGGACCAGTGCATGGCAAAGAGCTTGCCGTTCTGGCGAGCGGTGAATTCCTCCGTGGTCAAGGCCACATGGTTTTCCCCGCCTGCCGTAGCGGGGCGGGTGATGTAGCGATGGGCAAAACACACCCTGAGATCGCCCGCCAGCTTTTGGCGGGCATGGCCCATGAGCGTGTCCTTGCCGCTGCCGGAGGCGCCGACCACGTAGATGAGGCGAGTTCCCATGTCCTGGTCCCTCTCAAACGTGGTCGAAATGCGCGACCAGCGAAGCTTTGCCGCCGGACCAGACTCGCTCGGCCTGCGGCAGACCGCCCAGAGTCTTGACCGCAATCAGGTCCGCGCGCTTGCCCACGGCGATCTCGCCCCGGTCGTGCAAGCCCGCTGCCCGGGCCGGGTTGCACGTGACCAGGGCCACGGCCTCGGCCAGTGAGATGCCGGCCAGATCGGGCAATCGCATGACCGAGGGCAGCAGCGCAGCAGGCGAGTAATCGCCGCACAGGCAGTCGGCCACACCGGACAGCACCGCATCAAGGGCACGCATATTGCCCGACTGGGACTTGCCGCGCAGGATGTTGGGCGCACCAAACAAGGTGGCCAGGCCTTGCGCACGGGCGGCCTGTGCAGTCTCCAGGTTCACCGGAAACTCCGACACCACAGCGCCCAGTGCCTTGACGGTAGCCACTTTCTGCGGGCTGTCGTCGTCGTGGCTGGCAATGGACACGCCGCATGTACGGGCCAGTTGCGCGAGTTGCTCCATGCGCTGCATGGCGCCCTGTGCGGCCCCGGCTTTGCGCGCCAGGATGTCGTTGATCTGCGCCGCATCGGTCTTGTAGGTCTTGGCCAGGTAGGCTCGGTAGGCCTCGACATCGCGGAACTGGCCCTGGCCCGGGCTGTGGTCCATGAAGGACATGAGATGCGCATGCCCGTCCTGCAGCAGCGCCGACAGCACGGGGGGAGCGGTCTCGTCTGTCACTTCGTAACGCACATGCACCCGGTTGTCGATCAGGGCATGGGCTTGCCAGTCGCTGATCGCACGTGCGATCTCGGCGGCAAAAGCGTTGTTGCGCACACCCAGCTCGTGGTTGGCAAAGGACAGGGCGTGAAACACCGTGGTGATGCCGGCCGCGGCGTTGCGCTTGTCGGCCTGGGCACAGGCAAACTCCAGCGGGAAGTGCACACCGGGTCGGGGCTCCACCTCTTTCTCTATCGCGTCGCAGTGCAAATCGATCATGCCCGGCATCAGGGTGCGACCGCGGAGGTCGATCTCGGTGGCGCCCGCACTGATTGCAGGGTCGATGGCCGTGATGGTGTCACCTTCGATCAGGATGGCCACGTTCTCGCGGACTTCGGTGGGAAACACCACGCGGGCGTGGGTCAGCAAAATGGGGTTCATCAGGCACAGGTCTCCAGCAATGCCGCGGCCGAAACCGGAGGCGTGAGGGTAACGACGCGGTCGGCCAGGCGTCGGACAAGTTCGGGGTCATGGAAGATGGCCAGCATGGCCACGCCTTCGGCTTTGATGGACTTCAACAGATCCACCACGCGGTCGGTGGTGGCCGGGTCCAGGCTGGCCGTGGGTTCGTCGAGCAGCAACAGGCGCGGTCGGGCAATCAGCCCACGCGCCAGGTTGACGCGCTGCTTCTCGCCGCCCGAGAAGGTGGCGGGTGGCACCGCCCACAGGCGTTCCGGCACGTTGAGCAGGGCCAGCAGTTCGCGCGCGCGTTCGGCGGCGGCTTCTCGCGAAGTGCCCCGCTGTACCAGCGGCTCGGCCACGACCTCGACCGCCGACTTGCGCGGCAGACAGTGCAGGAACTGGGTGACAAAACCCAAGTCCTGCTTGCGCAGCTCCAGCATGCGGTGTTCGCTGGCCTGCGCCAGATCGGTAATGGCATCGTTGATGTCCCGGTACAGGATGCGCCCGCTGCTGGGCAGGTAGGTGCGATAGATGGCTTTGAGCACGGACGACTTGCCGGCACCGGTTGGGCCGATCAGCGCGGTCAGCTCGCCGGCAAACACCTCCAGTTGAACCTGCGCGCACGACGGGATCAGTTTGTTCTGGTCGTGCAGCTGGAACTGTTTGGAGAGCCCGTCTATTTTGAGGATGGCTTCTTGCATGTGATCTCCTTACAGTGCCGAGGCCACCAGTCGCTGGGTGTACGCGTGCTGCGGGTCTTCCAGAATCTGGTCGGTCAACCCGGTCTCGATGACGCGGCCGTATTTCATGACGATGGTGCGGCCGGTCAACAGGCGGATGACACCCAGGTCGTGGGTGACCACGATCATGGCGGTGCCCAGCTCCTGCTGAATCTCCAGGATCAGGTCCAGGATGCGCGCCTGCACTGAGAGGTCGAGGCCGGTGGTGACTTCGTCGAGGTAGAGAAGCGGTGGCTGGGTGGCCAGCGCCTTGGCGATCTGCACGCGCTGCTGCATGCCGCCCGAGAACTTCTTGGGCGACTCGTCCATGCGTTCTGCCAACACCTCAGTGCGCGCCAACAAGCTGCGCGCCCGTTCGCGGATTTCGCCGTAGTTGGCCAGATCGCTCATCAGCAGGCGTTCGGCAATGTTGCCGCCCGCGGATACGTTGAAGTTCAGTCCCAGATGCGGGTTCTGGTACACCATGCCGAAGCGGTGGTTGCGCAGCCAGCGCTGCTGCGCGGCGTTGAGCGCGAACATGTCCCACTGGCGCTCGTCGTCAAAAAACAGGGCTTCCCCGGCGGTGGGCGCATCGTCGAAGAACAGCGTCTTGACCACGGTGGACTTGCCGCTGCCGGACTCGCCCATGATGCCGAGAATCTCGCCCTCGTGCAGATCCAGGCTGATGTTGTGGCAGGCCACCACCGAGCCGCAATGCGGACAGATGTTGGTGTCCATGTCGGGGCCGGTGCTCTCCAGGCAGAGCTCGCAACCCCGACCGTGGATCTTGGACAGTCCGCGGACTTCCAGAATTTTTTTCATGCCGTGGTCTCCTGTGCCCGTTCAGCATGGCTGGCCACGCGGCTGTTGCAATAGTCCGAGTCCGAGCACTGCCAGTGCTTGCCGCCATCGTCGGCAATGAGTTCGTCGAGGAAGCTGTCGGTGGCACCGCAGCGCTCGCAGGCGCGACGCTGGCCGTGTTCGTCGGTGAAATCCTCGGTACGGAACGGCACGTCGTCGAACGCCAGCGGGTCGGCGCGGGTGTAGGGCGGCACCGCATAGATTTTTTTTTCGCGCCCGGCACCCAGCAGGATCAGCGCCGGGCTCTGGTGCAACTGCGGCACGTCGTAGCGCGGGATCGGGCTGGGGTCGATCACATAGTGTCCGTTGATGCGCGTGGGGTAGCGGTGCGAGATGGTGATCTCGTCAAACTGCACGATGTCCTCGTACAGCTTGGTCAGCAGGCGCGAATAGTCGCCTTCGCCGTGCATGACCTTGCGCCGCTTTTCAGAAGGCTCCACCACCACCAGCGGGTCCGGATACGGTACTTGCAGGATCAACACCTGCGCCTCGGTCAGTGGCGTTTCCGGAATCCGGTGGCGCGACTGGATAAGCGTGGCTTCGGTGGTGTGCTCGGTGGTGTCCACGCCCGGGCAGGTCAGTTCCACAAAGTGGCGCAGGTTTACCGCGTTGACGGAGTCGTCCGCACCCTGGTCAATCACCTTCAGGGTGTCGTCCTCGCCGATGAGAGACAGCGTCACCTGCAGGCCACCGGTGCCAAAGCCACGCCCCATGGGCATTTCACGTGAGGCATAGGGCGTCTGGTAGCCGGGGATGCTGATCGCCTTCAGGATGGTGCGGCGCACCTCGCGCTTGGCATATTCGTCCAGGAAGCCGAAGCTGTAGCCGGCTTCGTCCTGCGGCAGTTCGTAGCCGGGGTTCATGTCGGCGCTCCTTCGGGGGTCGGTTGTGCGATGGCCTTGTACTGCGTGGTGCGCAGGCGGTCCATGTCGGACTGGAAGGTCACGTAGTGCGGCATCTTGTAGTGGCTGGCAAAGCCCATGGAATCGACACCATCGACGTGCAACAGCACGAACTCGGGGTCTTCCGACGGATTGGAAGGACCGTCGCGCATGCCTTTTTGCAAGGCGCGATCAAGGATGGCCATGGAAATGGCCTTGACCTCGTTGTGACCGAAGCAGGCGCCGTAGCCCAGGGTGAAGGTGGGTGGGCCGTCGGTGGCATCGCCCTCAAACATGGCCACCACTTCGCATTCGGTTATGAGCACCTCACCGGCCTCGATGGGCTCGCCCGTCACCGGGTGCGGCAGCATCACCGGCACATAGCCCACCCGCAGTTCGGCGATGGTGGGGTGCACGTCGCCATAACCCCGCATGTTGGAGTAGGCCATCGCCAGCAGCGAGCCGGTTTCGGCGCGCGCCATGGTGGCCAGCGCCGCCGAACGCGGCACCGGAAACACCAGCGGGTCGCGGGTGATGTCGAAGGCGGCGTGGGCGCGCCGGGTCAGCGGCGGCAACAGGCCTTCTTCGCGCAGCGCATCGACCACCTTGGGGAAGGTGTCGGGCAGGTCGGTGTCGGCCACGCCGTCCAGAAACCGCCGCGACACAGCGCGGAAGTCCTCGGGCGACTCGTTGGCCAGGTCCAGGCGCATCAAACGCAGCGCGTAGTCGGTGGTTGGGCCCAGCATCTGGCCGCCGGGGATGTCCTTGAACGCGCTCGAAATCCGGCGGATCAGGCGCATGCGACTCGTGTCCTGCACCGGCACATCCATCAGGCGTGGCTTGGTCGAGCGGTAGGCGCGCAGGGTGAAAGCTGCCTCCAGTGTGTCGCCCTGCATCTGTTTGATGGCCAGAGCGGCAAGGCGTGGGTGGTAAAGACCGCCTTCAGACACGACTCGCGATGTCAACAGCCTCAGCTGCTGTTCGATGGCCGACAGCGTGAGCGGCGTACCCGCAGATCCTTCGGTGCAGCGCATGGCTTCGACGGCGGCTTCGGCACCAGCGATGGCCCGGCCGCCGCCCTTGATGGCAACGTAACCCATCAGCGCGCTCCTTCGAAATGGATGTGGGTGGTGCGTGGCAGCACCGACACTTCGCGTTCGGTCACCAGAATCAGGTCCACGCCCAGAGGGAAGTGGCCATTCCATTCGGCGCGTTGCTTCCACCAGGCGGGATCGATACCGCTGACTTGCAGTAACTGCTCGTGTTGAATGCCCGGGCCGGTGAGCCACAAATGGGCGCCCTCGCCGAAGCGGGGGATGTGCAGCACCACGGTCGCGCCCTGTTCGGGGTTTTCCAGCGAACCCAGGCGCGGCGCGGCCTCCAGCAAACGGTTGCCATCGGCCAGCACGAACTCGGCTGCTTCCACGCTGGCCGAGCGCACACCCAGTCGGCGCAGATCGTCGCCCGAGAGCGCGTGCTGTGGATCGGCCAGTGCACAGGCGCTGTCCGCCAGAGTGGCAAGCACCAGCATGAGTGCCGATTCTGTGCCGCTGGCCAGGGGCAGCACACGGCCCGGGTAGGAAAACGCGGTCATCAACTGGCGAAAAGCCGTTTGCTGGCGAGATGGTTGCCAGATGCGCAGCGCGGCGTCAGCCGGAGATGCCGCCATCAATGTCTCATTCATCGTCTTCCTCCTCGTTCGTACCCAGCAGGGCAAAGTCCACCCGCGTGGCCGCAAGCAAGGCGCGGCGCTGGCGGCTTTGCTCCGCCACGGCGGTCGCACCCTGGGTAAGCAACTGCTGGGCCGCGTCACAACCCGGCATGCGGGCTGCCAACACTGCGTCCAGAATGGCCATGGAGCGGGCCACACCGGCACGGTCGTCCACCAGAATGGCCGCGCCTTCGATCGACTGCCCTTGGGTGGTGGTGACCCGCACATGCGCTTGGGCCAATGGAATCTCACCGATGAAATAGGTGTCGCCCAGGGCGCTGTCGGTCAGCGGCAGCAAACCCAGACCGGATTGCGGCAAGGCCAGGTCTTCGACCCGGTGTTGGCCCGCCAGATCGGTCGCCAGGGCTTTGACTGCGGCGACCGGCAAGGCTGACCACAGCCGCAACCATTGCGCACGGGCCGGAGCTTCAGAAGTATTTGTCATTTTTTCCTTGTTGTCAGCGGTCGCGTCAGATAAGACGGGCGCGGATACGGGCCTGCAACTGGTCCAGCACGAACACAAAGACGAAAATCGCGATCAGGATGGTCATGACATGGCCGTACTGGAACATGTCAAACCGGCCCTTGAGTTCCTGGCCGATGCCGCCCGCGCCCACCAGACCGATGACGGTGGCCATGCGCAGGTTGCGGTCCAGGATGTAGGCGGTGTAGGCGATGTACTGCGGCAAGACCTGGGGGATGACGCCGTACCACAGCGTCTTGAGCTTGCCCGCGCCAATGGCTTCGAGCGCCTCTTGCGACTTTTTGTCGGCGTTCTCGATGTCTTCGGCGTAGAACTTTCCCAGGAAGCCGGCCGCGTGCAGACCCAGCGCCAGCACGCCAGCGATGGGGCCGAAGCCGTAGGCCAGCACCAGAAACAAGGCCACGATGAGTTCCGGCGCTGAACGCAACAGGCTGATGGCTCCGCGGGCGGCGGTGTAGGTGTAGCGGTTGGGGCTGTAGTTGCGGGCTGCGAAGTAGGCCAAGGGAATGGACACCAGCACCGACAGGATCGTGCCCCAGAGCGCGATTTCCAGGGTCTCGATCATCTTGACGAACACCGTCCAGACATAGCCCACCGGCTTGACCAGCACTTCGACGGTTTCCGTCGTGGCTTCCATCTGCAGCGTCTGCAGATTCATCTTCTGTTCGACGCGCTCCTGGGTCTCGGTGTGCGAGAAAGGGGGAAGCTTCTGGCGATCCAGGTCTTGAATGCGGCCCACTTCTTCGGTTTCTGCAATGGCGGGTGGCCACATGGCCTGACCGACGCGCGACAGGCCACGTGCGACCTGCGAATCGTCAACCAGGCCCACGGTCTTGGCCACGGCCTGAGCGGTCATGGCCACCATGCGGTCCATTTCGGTGCGTTGCCCGGTCACGAGCAGCAGCGCCAATACGGCGATCAGCACCAGCAGGTGTTTGGCGTTGTAGGGTGCGTTCAGGTGCCAGTGCAGTGCGGTGCCATGGGGTGGCACGGGTATGGGCCGTGTGGAGGTGTTCATCGCTTCGCTCCTCATGCCACAGCCAGACCGGCCACCGAGTGCGGCTCGTTACCTTCGGCCGCTGGTGCATCTTCCCAGCGGGCGCCCTGGTAGAGCGCCTGCACGCGTTCGTCGGTGAACTCCGCCGGCGTACCGTCGAAGACAACACGACCATCGCGCATGCCCACAATGCGGTCGCCAAACTCACGGGCCAGGTCGACCTGGTGCAGGCTGCACAACACGGTGGCGTTGCGCTCGCGGGCAGCGTCGCGAATCAGGCTTAGGATGTCGCGCGAGATCTTCGGATCGAGGCTGGCCACCGGCTCGTCGGCCAGCACCACTTCGGGGTCCATCATGAAGGCTCGGGCAATGCCCACTCGCTGCTGTTGCCCGCCCGACAAATCCCCTGCACGGCGCTGAAGGTGCGTGGGAGACAAGCCGACGCGGTCGAGCAACTGGCAGGCTTTCTGGCGTTGCTCGGGTTTGAACCAGCCGGACAAGGCGCGCACGGTGGACACCGTCGGCAACAGGCCGGACAGCACGTTGGACGCCACGCTCATGCGGTTGGTCAGGTTGAAGTGCTGGTGGATCATGGCCACGCGCTGGCGCAACTCGCGCTGTGTGGCGGTGTTGAATTCGATGTTTTGGATCAACACCCGACCCGTGGTCGGCCGCATGAGTCCGTTGACCGCGCGCAGCAGCGTGGACTTTCCCGCTCCCGAGGGGCCGAGGATCACGCAGAACTGGCCCTGCGGGATTTCCAGCGACACGTCGCTGATCGCTAGGGTGCCATCGGGCCAGATTTTTTGGAGAGATTCAAAGCGGATCATGTCGTTTTCTTTCTTTCATGCAGCAGCCAGACCCAGAGGTCTGGGTTGGCTGTCGTGCAAGAGGTTCTTGTGTAGCGCTGCGCTGCTCAGCGCGCGCTGGCCTTTTTCATGATGTCCTGCTTGACCTGATCGGTGACCATCTCAAACAGCTTGCCGGCGTTGGCCATGTCTTCTTCACTGACATTGGCGGTGTAACCGTCCACCTTGCCACCACCGTAGCCGCGAATCTGGTCTTTGGTGATACCGGGCAGTTTGTCGACGTTGTTGAACGCATCGCGCAGCTTGGCCTTGACAGCGCCATCTACCTTGGGATGGATGGCTAGCGGCGGATAGGGGATGGCCGCACTCTTGACGATCACTTTTACCTTGGTGGGGTCGATGGCTTTGCCGTTGACGGCTTTTTCGAAGGAGTCGAACGAGGCGCCCCCGGCATCGACCAGGCCCTCGGCCAAGGCTTTGAGCACGTTGGCATGGCTGCCAGCCATGTTGATGGTGCCCAGATCGCGTGCGGGCTGCACGCCGCCGGCCATCATCATGGCCACTGGCACAGCAAAGCTGGAGGTGGAATTCACATCGCCCAGGGCCACTTTTTTGCCTTTAAGGTCAGCGACGCTGTTGATGCCGCTGTCGGTGCGGGCGAACAGACCCGAGTAGTACACCGACTGGCCCTTGCTGACAGCCAATGCCAGCAACTCGGAACAACCTCGGCTCTTGGCTTGAAGGTAAGACAGCGGGCCATACCAGGCAATGTCGGCAGCGCCACTGCACATGGCTTCCACCACCGAGCCATAGCTCTGGCCGACCTTGATGTCGAACTTCAAGCCAGTGGACTGCTCGATGGCCGAGAAGATCGGCTGGAAGTCCTTCTTTGTGCCGTCTTCGGTGCCACCGTCGGCGGGCACCAGGATCACGCGCAGCGGCTTGGCGACCGAGCCGTCGTTCTGCGCGGCCACGGCCGCAAATGGGCTGGCCATCAGGGCCAGGCCAGCAGCCAGCAGAGTGCGACGAATGGATTGTTTCAGATACATTACAAGGGCTCCTGTGAGTGGGAAGACAAAGAGATAGGTTTGCGAGACCGTCAGGGGTTGATGCGCAGTTGGATCCGGTCTGCACGGAACCGGGTAATGGCGTATTCGACCGGGCTACCGTCCCGGTCGTCCACGTTCACACTCTTGACCCGCAACACCGGCCGGTTCTGCGGCATCCCCAGCGTCTTGGCGTCATCCCCTTGCGGGAGCACCGATGTCACCAGGCTTTCTGTTCGGCGCAACTTGCAGCCATACGCCGTACTCAGTAGCGCGTGTAGTGATCCGCTTTGGAAAAGCTCAAAGAGGTCCGGAAATTTTTCGGCGGGCACGAAGTGCGATATCAGACACATAGGGCGGTGCTCCACCATGCGCAGTGTTTCAATCCAGTGCACCGCATCCCCTTCCTGAATGTCCAGGCGTTGCGCCACTCTGGGCAGGGCGCCGATGGTTTGCTTGCGCAGGATGCGGTTCTCGGTCATGAACCCGAGTGCGGCGAGGTTTTCGGTGAAACGCGTGCCTTTGCCAATCTGGTAGTCCAGTTGGGTATCGAGCACAAAGATGCCCAAGCCGTGACGGCGCTCCAGCAGACCTGCCTCGACCAGTTCATCAACGGCTCGGCGCAGGGTGTGGCGATTGACACCAAATTGCGCTGCCAGATCCCCCTCCGACGGCAAGCAGTTCCCTGATCCGTATTGGTTGAGTACGACCTGCTCCAGTTGTTGAGCGATCTGTGCGTACAGGGCCAGACCAGAATCACGATTGACTACGAAGAGGCTCATGTTTAGTTATCTAGATAAGCGGATCAGTGGAAGCTTACTGAGTGCTCATGTCCGTTTAATGACGTTTCTGGCGTGACGAATAGGCCGTGTATGGAATGTCGTGCTTGCCCGATCCCAGTTATGTAAAGTGCGCTGGGTGATGTGAAGATTCTTCGCGCAGGTGGCCCGGTCCCAGCCGAGATTGCGGTACATGCCACGGAACGCCAGGGCAAGCTGGGCGCGGGTTTCAGCGTCAAAGCGCGCAAGGCCCAGGCTCTGTTGCACTAGGAGTCTGTCGGGCTTTCCACAGTACCCAAGGCTGACGCCAACTGGGACAATTACCCCATTGCAACCAGCACCATTTCGCGATGAGCCGCTTTGTCCCTGTAGACCGAGACAGCGCCTACCTGTTACCGCCATCGGTGCACGAGTGGTTGCCCGATGACCATC
Organism: Comamonadaceae bacterium; assembly: GCA_003484805.1. Taxonomy (GTDB): domain Bacteria; phylum Pseudomonadota; class Gammaproteobacteria; order Burkholderiales; family Burkholderiaceae_C; genus Simplicispira. Next base: position 13,572 of record DMZZ01000089.1, read on the forward strand.
TGGCACGCTTCGTCGTCGAAGTGATTGAGAGCCTGGATCTTGACGATCTCGTGCGCCAGTACGCAGGACGTGGCTCAGCCGCCCACCACCCGGCTGTCTAGCTGGGCCTGCTGATCTACAGCTACGCCAGCGGCGTGCATTCGAGCCGCAAGATTGAACGCGCCACCTATGACTCGGTCGCGTTTCGCTTTGTGTGGCGGCCA
>DMZZ01000220.1:0-243 GCA_003484805.1 Comamonadaceae bacterium
AAGCCCTGGTGGAGATGGACTTCCCCGGCTATGCGGTGGGCGGCGTGAGCGTGGGCGAGCCCAAGGACGAGATGCTGCGCATCATGGCGCACACCCCGCACCGCCTGCCCGCGCACAAGCCGCGCTACCTCATGGGCGTGGGCACGCCCGAAGACCTGGTGGAGGGCGTGGCCCAGGGCGTGGACATGTTCGACTGCGTGATGCCCACGCGCAACGCGCGCAACGGCACGCTGTTCACACGCT
>DMZZ01000220.1:297-12829 GCA_003484805.1 Comamonadaceae bacterium
GCACCACCTGGACCGCTGCGGCGAGATGCTCGGCCCCATGCTCGCGACCATCCACAACCTGCACTACTACCTGAACCTGATGCGCGAGGTGCGCGAGGCGCTCGACGCCGGGCGCTTTGGCGAGTTCCGCGCACAGTTCAAGGCCAACCGGGCGCGCGGGGTGTGACGTGGCGTTATAGAGCTACCCACTGCGGGGCGTTGTCCCTGACAATCGCCTCCAGCCCTTATTTCATAGTCCTACCCCAACTTTGAATATGTCTCCCCGAGAACTCGCCGTCCATAAGGCGGCACCCAAGCGGTTGATGGGCATGCCCAGCTTCAAGCGGCTGACCCGCGGCAAGCTCCCAAAGCCATTTCACAAAATGGGCGCACCACGCTTGCAGGCGACGAGCCTCATTGCAGTTTCTGACAAGCACCGCGTGATATTCATGTGGCGCGACGGCGAGACACTCCAAGACGCCGCTTTCATGGCATGGTTGTTTTTTGTACAGGGCGAGCAAGTGCTCTATCCCCTGTTTGAATTGCACTTTCATCCCAGCCACAAGGGCGTGCATTGCAAAACTCCATGCCGCAGCGACATGGATTACAGCAATCGTCAACTGCCCGCAGCATGGGAATTGAATCTGGCCACGAGTGAAGGGCTCGACCCTCGGTCAGACACACACCGCAAGCAACTCATGCTGCAGTTTTGTGCCGCTTGCGGCATTACCGTAACCCAGGAAGAAGACCCATGGACTTTGCCCCTGGCCTGAAACACACCATTTGCGCCTTGTTTGAGGTGTATGAGGACAGCCCGACAGTCCAACGCATCGTCACGCCGCTCGAATATCCCGGAAGCAATGACAAAGTAGTTATCCGCGTGCGGCAGCGTGCCCATGGCTTTGAGATTGATGAGAACGGCGAAGCCGCACTGTATGCAAGCTTGCAAGGCGGTGACGTGGAGTCCGACTTGGTGCAGCGTTGGGCACACGACCTGAGCCAAGGCACAGGTGTGGACTATGCAGACGAAACCCTGGTGGCAAGCCTGAATGATCAACGCTTGATTGCCCCAGCCATTTTTCAGGTCGCCTGCGCAGCACAACAACTTTTTGCACTTGCCACATCGCACAAAGAACGCGCAGCCAATGATTTCAAAGATCGCGTCGCCAGCGTAATCGCAGAAATTGCAGACTCTTTGCAACTAACGTATCAAAGCAATGTGGAGCTTCCATTTGCCGGGAACATGGTGGCGGACTACGTGATTGATCACTCGACACCGCTGATCGTGATCGCCGCCGCCAGCACCACGCGCCTCTTGGAGGCCGAGGTGATACACATGCAGTACCTCTACACACAACAACCGGGCTTTGTATTGGCCATCGCCGAAAGTGAGCAGGCCGTGGGGCGCAAGCAATTTAAGCGGGCGAACTTCTACACCGGAAAAACAGTGGACTTCAGCCCCCCAGACCTGAAACAGCTGCTGCGCCAGCAACTGCACTGATCCTCGGTGCACGACTGATCCCACGGCGTACAAGGCGTCACACCAGCCAACACCCTGAAATCGTCAAATTTCATAGCTATCAGCGCTTATTCCAAAGGCGTTAGACCCCCTTTTTATTCATGCAAAGGGGCTTTAACGCCTTGGCCTGACCCCTCCTCCAGAGCCTGAACATGCAAGACCTTTTCCCAAGCCCCTGGTTGGTCAACACCCTGCTGGACGAGGGCTTCATGGCGCAAAAGCGCGAAGCATTGGGTCGGACCGCACTCCCCTACGACCTCGCCCCCTGGCTGGCGCAGCACTTTGACGCCGCCGCCCTGTCCATCCGCAGCGAAGCGCAGCTGGAAGAAAAGTTCATCGGCCCGCTGCTCAAGCAACTGGGCTGGGTCAGCGTGGTCCAGGAAACCATCACCGTGCAAGGCAAGCTAGCCAAGCCCGACTGGTGCCTGTTGCTGGAGCCCGGCCAGGACGATGAGCTGGTGGCCAGCAAAGACCACCAGCTCATCACCGCCATCTGCGAATCCAAGGCCTGGGGCAAAACGCTGGACACCGGCAAGGCCGACCGCGCCCAGAACCCGCACCACCAGCTGCAGGACTACTTGAGCACCCTGCGCGTGCGCTTTGGCTTTTTGACCAATGGCCGCGTCTGGCGCGTGTACGACACCGACAAGGTCACGGCCAAAAAGACCTACATCCAGTTTGACCTGGAGGCCATTTGCGCCTTGCCGACCGGGCAAGAGAAAGCTGAAGCACTGGCGCTTTTTGCATTCTTCTTCGGGCACGACACCTATGTGCCGCCCGCCACCGCAGGCACCAGCAGCGCCATCGAGCAGGCCATTGCCGCATCGGCAGACTTCACGCTGGCGGTGGAAGAAAACCTCAAAGCCGTTATTTACGGCTACGCGGGCGAAGATTCGCTGTTTGAAATCATGGGCCGCGCCATCCACCGCGCCAACCCAAAAGCCAGTATGGCCAGCGTGTATGAAAACAGCGTGGTACTGCTGTTTCGCCTGCTGTTCGTGGTGTATTTCGAAGACAAAAACCGCGAACTGCTGGCCCGGCATCCGTTCTACAACCGCTACAGCCTGGAGCAGATCTACCAAACCCTGCCCAGCCAGCCCGGCCCTCGCAGTGGCTTGCACGACGGCGTGTATGCCCTCAAGCAGCTTTTTGAAATGCTCGACGAAGGCGCCGAAGACATCGACATCCCGCTGTTCAACGGCGGCTTGTTCGACCCCCAGCGCGCGCCACTGCTGCTGCAGCCCAAAATATTCGACAACGCCACGCTGCGTGCCATTCTGGAAAAACTGCTCTACAAAACCCATAGGGGCACCACGCTGTTTGACACCCGACGCGACTTCAAGAACATGAGCGTCACCCACCTGGGGCGCATCTACGAGGGACTGCTGGAGTTTCGCTTCGAAAAAGCCAGCGAAGCCGCCGTTTACCTCGAATACGAAACCACGGCCACGCGCGGTAAATCCATCGAAGCCTATTTCGACGCCTACGACAGCGCCCTTCTGCGCAAGGAAAAAGGCTTTCGCGCCCTGCGCGAGATCAGCGTAAAAAAGGGCGATGTTTACCTCAAAAGCGCCAGCAACTCGCGCAAAACCTCGGCCAGCTACTACACGCCGCCCTCGCTGTCGCAGCCGCTGGTGCAGGCCGCGATGCAGCAGGCCCTCGCTGCTACCAGCGCACAGGGCAAGGCCCTGATGGACCTGAAAATTCTGGACAACGCCTGCGGCAGCGGCCATTTTCTGGTGGAAGCCCTGGGCACCCTCACCGACCTGGCGCTCGAACGCCTGGAAACCGATACCGACCTGCAGAAGCTGGTGGCCACCGAGAGCGCCAAAATTGCCGAGCAGCTACAGTTTCTCAACCTCGACTACGTGCCCGAAGACGCGCAAATCTTGAAGCGCGCGCTGCTCAAGCGCTGTATCTTCGGCGTGGACCTGAACCCCTTTGCCGTCGAGCTGGCCCGCCTGTCGCTGTGGATGGACAGCTTCATCTTTGGCACGCCGCTGTCGTTCATCGAACACCATGTTCAACACGGCAACGCGCTGATGGGTGCCAGCGTGCAGGAGTTCATTGCCTACAACGCCACCGAGGTTCGGCAAAACGATTTTTTTGTGGACAACCTCAGCGCCCGCTTTGACGAGCTGCGCAGCGTGATGGACGAACTGGACGCCATGCGCGACACCACCGCGCAAGAGGTGGAGCAATCCAAACGGCTGTGGAAGAACTCTATTGCACCCAAACTGCAGCTGCTATCGCGTGCGCTCAGTTTCATCTGCACCCGCCGTGCGTTGCTGGCCGAAGGAAACAAGGCCGCCTGCGAGGCGCTGGACAAAACGCCCGATCTTCTGGCACAGCTGTTTGACGAAGCCAAAACCAAAACCGCCGCGCTGCGCCAAGTAGAGGCCTATGCCCAGCGCTTTCACTTCTTTCACTACGAAGTGGCCTTTCCCGAAGCATTTGCCGGTGGGCGCAAAGGTTTTGACGTGATCGTGGGCAACCCGCCGTGGGACAAGACCAAGTTTTCTGACACCGACTTCTTCCCCCAATACCACAGCAACTACCGAAGCCTGAAGAACACCGAGAAGGCCGCTGTGCAAAATCGCCTGCTGGAAAGCGCCCACATCGCCGCCGCATACCAGGGCACCCTGCAAGACCGGAACGTGGCCAACGAGTACTACAAAGACAAGGGCGTATTCCCGCTCAACAAAGGGGCAGGCGACGGCAATCTGTTCCGGCTGTTCGTTGAGCGCAACCTGAAACTGCTCAACGCGGGCGGCAGCCTGAACTACGTGCTGCCCAGCGCGCTGATGTTCGAAGAGGGCTCCATGGGCCTGCGCCGGCACATCTTCACGCAAGCGCAACTACGGTTTTTCTACAGCTTTGAGAACCGTAACGGCATCTTTCCTGACGTGGACTCACGCTACAAATTTGCCCTGATGCAGGTGGTCAACACGCCGCCCACTGCAGACCCAGCCCCCATCGACACGGCCTTCTACGTGCTTGATGCCGCTGATCTGCAACGGCCTGAAACCCATGTGCCGTACCCGTTGGACACGGTTCAGGCGCTGTCACCCCAGCAATGGGCGCTAATGGAGCTGCGCGATGGCACCGACCTGCCCATCCTGCGAAAGTGCTACAGCGCCTTCCCCGCGCTGTCGCCCGACTGGTTGGACTTCCGGCGCGAGTTGCACATGACCGATGACAAGGACTTGTTCATCGAGAAACCCTCGCCGGGACTGCTGCCGCTGTACGAGGGCAAGATGATCTGGCAATACAGCCATGTGTTCGAGCAGCCGCAGTATTGGCTGGAGCCACAAGCGTTTGACGCGCGGCTGCACAGCAAGGAGTTGCACCGCATGGCGCAAGACCTGGGCGCACCCAAAGCCGAGGCCGGCAAGCACGCCGCGGCGGTGCGCTATGACCGCGACTTTATGCGCCTGGGCTTTCGGGACATCGCCAGCGATACCAACGAACGCACCCTGATCTTTGGCCTGCTGCCCAAGAACGTGGGGGCGGGCAATACCATCCATCTCAACGTACCAAAAGTCTACCTGCGAGATGCTGAAGGCGGCGTCACCACACAGGCCACCTCTCCGCTACGCCTGCTGTTTGCGCTGGCCTGGTTCAACAGCCTGCCGGTGGACTGGCTGGCGCGCTTCATGATTCAGATTCACGCCAACAAAACCTACCTGTTCCGCCTGCCCACGCCCCAGCCCAGCGACGACGAAATCCTCGCCCACTCCGACTACGCCCAACTCGCCCAAAACGCCCTGCTGCTGAGCCTGGCCGCAAGTTGGGATGATTTTGCCGAACTGGCCCCGCTGTTCAACGTGCAACCGGGCAACGTGCCCTCCACCGCCAAGGCCCGCGACCAGTTGCGTGCCGAGAACGATCGCATTGTGGCCCGCCTGTACGGCATGACCGACGCCGAGCTGGCCCACCTGCTGCGCAGCTTTAAAGGCCTGGCAGCCAAACGCCCCGAGTACCTCGCGCTGTTGCAATGACGGACGCCATGCCCAAACCAAACTCAAAAAACACATCCAAAAAACTCTTATTTTTATAGCTGTATGCGCTTTACCAATAAGAGTTTTGGCCATTTTTTGTATATATTTTTATGCAAAAGATGATATGACCCACAACACCCGTGAATTCGCACGCGTGCCGGGCCTCCAGGTTGAAAACTGGGTGCAGTGACGCCCATGCAGGCCACCGTTCCACGCCACGTACTGCCCGTGCTGGTGGCAGCACAGTTTGCGGGCACCTCGCTGTGGTTTGCGGTCAATGCCGTCATGCCCGACCTGCAGCGCGAGCTGGGTTGGCCTGCCACCGCCGTGGGCACGCTGACTTCGGCGCTGCAGTTCGGCTTCATCCTGGGGACGCTGGTCTTTGCGCTGCTGGCCATTGCCGACCGGTTCTCGCCCCGGCGCGTGTTTCTGGTCTGCGCCCTGGCCGGTGCGGGCTGCACGGTGGGTGCCTGGGCCATGGTGACGAGTTTTCCGGCCCTCTTGGCGTGGCGCTTTGCTACGGGGTTTTTCCTGGCAGGCATCTATCCCGTGGGCATGAAGATCGCCTCGCAGTGGTACACGCGCGGGCTGGGCCCGGCCTTGGGGCTGCTGATCGGCGCGCTGATTCTGGGCTCGGCCAGTGCCCACGCGCTGCGCGCCCTGGGCGACGCCCTGCCCTGGCCCAGCCTGATGCTGGGGGTGGCGGGGCTGGCGGCTGCGGGCGGGGTGCTGCTGTACGGGTGGCTGCCCGAGCCACCCGGGGCGGTGGCCCGGGTCACCACGCTGCAGTGGAGGGCCCTGGCCAGCATCGGCACGGATGCGCGGGTGCGCAGTTCGGTGCTGGGCTATTTCGGTCACATGTGGGAGCTGTACACCCTGTGGGTGCTGATGCCCATCATTCTGGCCACGCGCCTGCAGGGCACGGCGCTGTCGTGGGCCGCATTCTGGGTGCTGGGCGCGGGCGCGCTGGGCTGCACGGTGGGCGGCTGGCTGGCACCGCGCTGGGGCAGCGCCCGCGTAGCGGCGGTGCAACTGGCCACCAGCGGCCTGTGTTGCCTGCTTGCCCCCTGGCTCATGCGGGCGCCCGATGCGCTGTTCTATGCCTGGCTGCTGGTGTGGGGTATCACCGTTTCGGGCGATTCTCCCCAGTTCTCAACGCTCACGGCGCGCAATGCGCCGCCCCAGGCCGTGGGCAGCGTGCTCACATTGACCAACAGCATCGGTTTTGGCATCTCCATTGTCAGCATTCTGTTGTTCGTCGAGCTTTCGGCCCATGTCGCGCTCGGCCCCCTGCTGACGGGGCTGGCGCTGGGCCCGGCACTGGGGCTGCTGGCGCTGCGCCCCCTGCTGCGCACCAGGGAATGAACCGGCGATAAACCCTTCCCGGCGCCGACCGCCCATGCCCGCTACGATGGCGCGCATGCTCACCCTGCACCACCTCGAAACCTCGCGCTCGCAGCGCATCCTCTGGCTGCTCGAAGAACTGGGGGTGCCGTATGACATGCGGCGCTACCAGCGCGATCCGCGCACCAAGCTGGCCCCGGCCGCGCTGAAGGCAATACACCCCTTGGGCAAGTCGCCCGTCATCACCGACGGCGAGGATGTCATCGCTGAATCGGGCGCCATCATCGAATACCTGGCCGAACGCTTTGCCAGCAGCGCACCGGCCGACCTGGCCCACCTGGTGCCAAGGCCTGGCACGCCAGAGCACCGCCAGTGCCGCTTCTGGATGCACTATGCCGAGGGTTCGCTGATGAACTGGCTGGTGATGAAGCTGGTGTTTCGCACCATCCCCACGCAACCCATGCCTTTCTTTGTGCGGCCGATTGCACGCACGCTGTGCGATCAGGTGCAGAAAAAGCTCATCGACCCGAATCTGACCACGGCCCTGGCCTTCATGGAGGGCCACCTCGCGCAGCACCGCTGGTTTGCGGGCGAGCACCTGAGCATGGCCGACTTTCAGATGAGCTTTGCCGTAGAGGCCGCCCTCTCGCGTTCCAACGAAGGCACCCGCCACCCCCTCCTGCTGGCCTACCGCGAGCGCATAAACCAGCGCCCGGCCTACCAGCGGGCACTGGCCAAGGGCGGACCGGTGGTAATGGAGGGGTAAGCTTGATCAGTCGCGCAGCTCGGGCGGCAGCGTGCCGCCATTGGCGGCGATGCTGCGCATCACCTGCTTGTGCAGCCAGATGTTCCAGGCGGCCGAGCCGGGTTCGTCATTGCCGCTGTACAGCAGTTCGCTGGCCAGTTCCTTGCGCGCCGACAGGCTGCTGTCGAGCCCGAGCAGCTTGAGCAGGTCGACGATGGAGGTGCGCCAATTCAGTCCTTTGGCGCCCGGCATGGCGTCCAGGATGGGGGCCACGTCCCCCATCGGGATGGATGCCGGTGCAGCGGGGGCCGCAGGTGCGCCCGCAGCGGAAGTGGCAGCAGGCGGTGGGGCCACCACGACTTCGGCCGCATTGGTCGACGGGAAAATCTTGGCAAAAATATTGGAAAAGAAACCCATGGGCGCTCCTGAAGTGAGGTTGAGGTTGGCGTAAAGCCTGGCACCCGGGGTGGAACCTCGTAGCGCCAGCGACCTTTGTATCACGTCGAGATGTCTGGCAATGTAGGCGCAGGCGCTGCCCCCTGGCTGGAAGCGCCACAGGCATGACAGAACCGTGCGAACGCGCTCTTGCGCGTGCCGCAGGGGCCGCAGCGGTCGAACAGGCCAATGCCGCAGTGCGGGCAGAAGTCGATCTTGTCGTTCTTCAAGTCGACCGGGCGCTCGCAGCCCGGGCACACGTTCTTGGCCAGGCGCGCCAGGGCCACGTCGTAGCTCAGCTCCTTGCGGCGCTCCTGGTCGGGCATGGATTCAGCCTGTTTCTGGCGCTCCAGATAACGGTTCAGCGCCAGGATGGCGTAGCTCCCCACCAGCGCCGTGATGGCGATGCCCACCACGTAGCGCACATAACCGCCGTAGCTCGGCAGGTAGGGCACAAGCTCGACAAAGAAGGCGAACAGTGCGAAGAAAATGAAACCCCACACGAAGGGCCAGTACGTGCCCTTGCGCTTCTTCACGAACAGCCAGCCCGCCACCACCAGCAGTGGCAGCGTGAGCGCCAGACGGTAGAGGAACACGCGCAGCTCGACCTTTCGGCGCTCGGCATGGAGCTTTTCGTAGGCCGCCGATTCGAGTTTGTGCAACTGCTGCTGTGCGGCCGTGGCAGCCTGGCGGGCATCGAGCGCCGCCTGCTGTTGCGCCTCCACGGCCTGCTGCGTGCTGCGCTCGGACTGCTTGAGCGCATCGAGCGCCTGCGTGCGCGCCAGCACCTCGGGGTCGTGCTCGGCGCGTTGCGTCACGCTGCGCGCGGACAGCCAGTTGTTGAAGGTCTCGCGCGCGGCCTGGCTTTCGCTGCGCGCCTTGCTGCGCTGCAGCTGGGCCTGCTCCAGCGCAGTCTGTGCGTCCTGCTGTGCCTGCTGGGCATCGCGCACCTGGTCGCGCAGCGCCTGGGCCACCGGCTTGTCGAGGAAGTCGTCCACGCGCAGCGGCGCCTCGACCTTGGGCAGATCGCCCACGATGGTGCCGCCCAGACCGATCAGGAAACCGGCAAACACCAGCGCCACCAGCCACAGGCCCCGGTGAAACCATTTTTCGGACAGTCGCAATGCTTTGCTCATGATTCCCTCGTCGATTGAATTACTACCAATTTAATAGCTGTCAGCGCTTATCCGTCAAGTGCAATAGCCACTTTTTATTCAATATTTCACGGCAAACACCACCGGCCTCGATGCCAGTTGCGCGCGCTGCAGCCAGGCCAGCACCGAATCGACGGTGACGGTCTCGATGCGGTCGGCGAAGCGCTGCTCGCTGGGGTGGTCGTCGAACGCGATGTTGGCCGAGCCCATGCGCCCGCCCAGGCGCGTAAGCGCACCGATCTTCAGCACGCTCGGTGCGTAGCCTTTGAACTGCAGCCAGGCCTGGGCCTGGTCACGCGTGCGCACGCTGTCGGGCTCCATGGCCAGGGCCAGGGTTTCCAGCGCCCACTGGTTGGACTGCTGGTACTTGCGCCCCCAGGCGTAGCTGACCATGCTGTAAGGCGCGTGCTGCAGCAACCGAACGCGGGCGCCATCCTCCAGCACGGGCAGCAGGCGCTGCTGCACCTCGGGCGTGGGCACGGCCCACACAGCCTCATACCGCCACAGGTCGTCGAGAAAGAATTCGCCCAGGCCCTGGCGGTACAGGTGCCCCACGGCGCTGCCACATTCATTGAGCTTGTGCAGCACGCGCCAGGCGCCTGCGTCGCTGCGGTAGGCCCAGCCCAGGTGCGAATAGCGCAGGCCATATTTGCCCAGGTCTTGCCCCGCGCGGCCCAGCACCACCGCCCGGGTGCCACTGCGCGCGTGTTCGGCGTCCAGCGCCGCAGCGGTCTGCTGCGCCAGCTGCATGCCGCGCTCGATGAGTTGTGGCGTGGGCTTGCGTGCCTCGCACGAGCGGCCGGCATGGGCTGGCGCGGCGGCCAGCAGCAGCGCAGCCAAGGCGAGCGCAGTGAGGGGAGCGGTAGGGCGTGCCATGGGGGTTCTCCTTACAGGCGTTCGTTGTGCAGCAAGGCCCGGCCGAGGGCATTCGGGATGAAGGCCAGCACCTCGCCCGCCACCGACAGCACCACGCCGGTGCCGATAACGCTGCAGGCCACTACCGTGCCCACACCATAAGCCGAGGCGGCCACGCTGCGGCCCGCCAGCTCGACGCTGACCCGCGCACCATCCGACGCGCGCTCCAGCACGAGCACCGTGCCCGTGGCCGATGCCTCGACGGCCTTCACCGTGAGCACTGCGCCGGCCACCGACAGCGCAGCAGGCAAGGCCACCACCGCGCCGGATGCGGCCACACCCACCGAGGCCGTGCCCACCACCGATGCCACGGGGAGAAGCGAAAGTGCCGCCGAAGCCTCGCTCTGGGCCCGCACCGGCCCGGTGGCCAGGGTGGCCGCAAGGCCTGCCGCCAACAGCAGACGGGCCAGGGGTCTGTTCAGGAATGCAGTCATCGAGAAATCTCCTTGGGGTTGCAGAACATCATTCGGTGGTGGCAGAAGCCGCTTGCACAGCCTCGCGGCGGCCCTGCAGACGGGCGGCGAGCAGGTCGGCCTCGTGGCGGTCACGCAGCATCTTGGCGAGCGTGAAAGCGGTGGTCACCAGGTAGAGCCAGCTCACCCCGAGGAAGGCCTTGTAGGTCGCGTTGATGTCCATGCCCAGCAGGCCCCAGCCCGTCAGACCCATGGCGACAGCAAAACCGCCCCATACCACCAGCTTCCACAGCGGGGTGTCGCCCGTGCCCCGGCGGCCATCGGCGTTGTCTCGCACGAACTTGGCCAGCGCAAAGACCGTGGACAGGCAGAAAACATAGCCCATCACCATGAACACCTGCTCCAGCGGCTCGCCCGGCAGCCAGGCCAGGCCCACCGCGCAGAGAAACACGGCAATGCCGAAAGAGATCCACACCTGGAGCTGCCAGGCTCGGGTATCGCGCTGAACGATGAAAGGAGTTTGGGACATTGCAGCAAGGGCCCTGGGGCCGTGGTTGAACATGGACTGCATGGTGCCGGGCAGTGCAAGCGCCGTCTGCAACGGTGTCTGCAAGATGCGCCTGCAGGCCTTTGGAGTATCATTTTTTGATACTTTTTATCGCCAGTTGTCGATCCAAAAGAGCCAAACGGCACGCCGCCCCACGGCAGCGCCTGCGTGACACACGACAAGCCACCGCTCTCTCACAATGCAGCCAACGCCGTGCCCACGGGCCCGGCATCCGGCCTCGCAGGCCCTGCCTTATGAGAGAACACACCATGACCAAGCCCTTTGACCTCGTCGTCCACGGCGCCACCGGCTTCACCGGTCGGCTCGTCGTCGAATACCTGCTGCAGCGCCACCCTGCCGGCGGCGGCCTGCGCTGGGCCATGAGCGGGCGCAGCGCCGAGAAGCTGGCCGCCGTGCGCGACGAACTCGACGCCCCGGCCGACACGCCCCTCGTCGTGACCGACACCACCGATGCCGCCAGCCTGCAGGCGCTGATGGACAGCACCCGCCTGGTGCTGACCACCGTGGGCCCCTACCAGCTCTACGGCAACGAACTCGTGGCCGCCTGCGCCAAGGCCGGCGTGGACTACGTGGACCTGTGCGGAGAACCCGCCTGGATGCGCCGCATGATCGACGCGCACGAGGCCCAGGCGAAGGCCAGCGGCGCGCGCATTGTGTTCTCGTGCGGCTTCGACTCGATCCCGTTCGACCTGGGCGTGTTCCTGCTGCAACGCGAGATGCAAGCCCGCTTCAGCCAGCCCGCCAGCCGCGTGCGCGGCCGGGTGCGCAAGATGAAGGGCACCTTCTCGGGCGGTACCGCTGCCAGCCTCAAGGCGACGCTGGCCGCCGCCGCCAGCGAGCCCGGCGTGCTAGACCTGCTGCGCGACCCCTTCGCGCTCACGCCCGGCTTCACCGGCCCGCGCCAGCCCTCGGGCAGCAAGCCCATGGTGGACGAGGCGCTGGGCGAAGGCGTCTGGGTCGCGCCGTTCGTCATGGCGGCCATCAACACGCGCAACGTGCACCGCTCCAACTTTCTGCTGGGCCACCCCTACGGTGCGGATTTCGTCTACGACGAAATGCTGGTCACCGGCCCCGGGGAAAAGGGTGAAGCCATCGCCAACGCCGTAGCATCCGACAAGTCGCTCGGATCTGACAAGGGCCCCAAGCCGGGCGAAGGCCCCTCGCGCGCCGAGCGCGAAGCCGGGCATTACGACGTGCTGTTCCTCGGCGAGGACGCTGCAGGCCACCGCCTGCGCGTGGCCGTGACGGGCGACCGCGACCCCGGCTACGGCTCCACCTCGAAGATGATCGCCGAGGCCGCCGTGTGCCTGCTGGAAAACCGCAGCACACCCGGCGGCATCTGGACCACGGCCCCGGCGCTGGGCCAGACGCTGATCGAACGGCTGCAGGCCAACGCCGGGCTGGCCTTTACCGTCGAAGCAGAATAAGACCGTGCGGCTTCACGCTGCCAGCAGCCCTG